>NZ_LFVW01000108.1:0-20099 GCF_001182915.1 Kitasatospora sp. MY 5-36 | reverse complement strand
ACCGGCTCGGCGGCGACCCGGCGGTCCCCGAGGATGCGGCGCAGCAGCGTCCGGGCGTGGGGCGCGTCGAGTTCGTGCAGGTCGACGAGGTGCGAGCCGGGTAGCGCCGTGAGCGCGGCGCGGCTGGTGACCAGGACGGCCGGGCGGTCCGGCCCGTGCCCGGCCGGGTCCGCCGGGGTGCCCGGGAGCAGCGGGCCGATCTGCTGCTCCCCGGCGGCGTTGTCGAGCAGGACGAGCGTGCGGCGGCCGGCCAGCAGCGTGCGGTACAGCGCGGAACGCTCCTCCAGGGAGGCCGGGATCTCCCGGGGGTCCGCGCCGAGGGCGCGCAGGAAGGCGGCGAGGACGCCGGCCGGGTCGGCGGGCGTCTCGTCGGCCCCGCGCAGGTCCGCGTACAGCCGGCCGTCCGGGTAGTCGACGGCGGCGCGGTGGGCGCTGTGGACGGCCAGCGCCGTCTTGCCGATGCCGCCCATCCCGGCGATCACCGGCACCCGACCGGCCGCCAGGGCGTCCAGGACGAGCCGCACCTGCTCGTCACGACCGGTGAAGTCCGGGATGTCACGTGGGAGTTGGGAAGGCACCCGGGAGCACCCCGGAACGGCTCGGGCGTCCTCCCGGTCGTGCGCCAGCAGCGCCAGGAAGACGCTCTGCACCTGCTCGCCCGGCTCGATCCCCAGCTCCTCGGACAGCCGCCGGCGCAACGCCTGGAAGCGGCGCAACGCCTCCGCCGCCCGCCCGTCCGCCGCCAGCAGCTCCAGCAGGGCGGCCTGCACGGGCTCGTCGTACGGGTACTCCTCGGCGAGCGCCGTCAGCGCGGGAACGGCCGTCCGGGCCGCCCCGTCGGCCTGCGCGGCCCGGGCCAGGGCCAGGACCGCGGCACGCACCTCGTCCTCCACGGCGGCCACCAGCGGATCCTCCCGGTTCACCCGCTCCAGCCCGGCCAGCACCGGCCCGCGCCGCAACCCGATCGCCCCGGCCACGTCCCCGTCGGCGGCGAACCCGCGGAACCGCCCGAGGTCCACCGCGCCCGGCCCGGTCACCAGCCGGTACCCCTGCGCGTCCGACTCCAACACCACCGACTCGTCCCCGAACCCGCCGAGCCAGCCGCGCAACCGCGACATCCCGGTGTGCACCGCACCCCGGCCCACCCGGTCCGCCTGCCCCGCCCACACCAGCTCCAGCAGCCGCCCCACCGACAGCCGCTCCCCCTCCGCCAGCAGCAGGACCCCCAACAGCCCCCGCAACACCGCGGCCCGCGGCAACGCCTGCGGCACGGAGTCCACGGCGACCGCCAGAGGCCCCAACAGCCCGAACGTCATCTTCATCCGCTGCATCCGCTTCAGTCCCTCAGAGCCCACGACCGCCCTCGGCCCGCCCACGACCCTAATCCGGATTCCGATGAACAGCGGCCACCGCTCCTGCCCCGCCGTCGCCGTCCCGCCGACTCCACGGGCTCCTCCTCCCGGGTGTTCAGGCGAGAAGGATCTCCTCGGGCCTGCGGTTGAGCACCTCCGGGGATCGGCTGCTCAACAGGGCGTCGACGCACGTCATGAGATCCCCGCCATGATCCTGGACGGCAATCTCGCGCAGTTCCCTGACCAGGTCCTGCCCGTTGATCAGAACCACCGGGTACTGGTCCTCGACCATCTCCAACTGCGCCGGCTCGGAGTAGGAGCCGGTGGTGACGTACACGCCGATCCAGCCCCGATTGAGACGGGCCACCACGCGTGCGATCTGTTCGGCCGATACGAGGCTGTCCGGCTTGATGCACTTGGCCTGCCCGAGGACGACCAGCTTCGTGCCGGCCAGGCCGCTGCCGAGATCGAGCCGCCCGACGAAGTCGGCACCACCGTCGCCGGAACGACGGGTGAGCCAACCCTCCTTGTAGCTGTGCCCGGAGCCGCGCATCACCTTCTCGGCGACGACCGCTGCCAGAATCTCGAAGGCGTGCTTGTCGTCGTCGAACCGCTGGTAGACCGCCTGAAGGTCCGCCTCGATGGAACTGCCGGCCGTCGGGCGCTGGTCACGCACCTTGACCACCTGGCTGCGGGCCACCCGCCGACGCACCTTCGGCAGGACCGAGTGACCGTGCTTGACCCAACCTCGCCATGCTGCGGGTGCCAGCTTCAGGATCTCGGCATCGGACCGGCCAGGGTCCCGTCGGGCGGTGATCCAGTCCCAGGACAGCTTGTCGTCCTCCTCGGTGAGGTCGATGACCGCGAGATCGAACACGTAGTTGGTGAACGTCGTCTTCGTCGCGCCTCCCCACTGGACGACACGTTCTGCCCGTTCGATCAAGGCCGCGCCGCAGAACTGGACCTGGCCCTTGTCCCTGCCGTTGTGCGGGACGGACCGGAAGAGCAGCAGCGGCGCGGCAGCAGCCCTTCCCTCGGGCGTGGGTGCCTGGTGGCTGTCGAAGGCCTCCAGGAGCGCCGCGTTGCCCGTGGTGCCACCGACCGGCTTCATCGTTTCGGGCTTGTGGTCACCGAAGTAGCGGACATGTCCGTTGTCCACGTCGAACACGTCGTGCCACGGGGTCTGTTCCGAGCCCGCCTTCCAAGGGCTCGACCGGATCATCACAGCCGGTCGCCGCAGCCCGGCCACCGTCTTGACCTTGGCCATGGGGTTGATGCCCTTTTCGAGCTGGGCGCGTGGCCGGCCGGGGCTTTCAGTGACGAAGTAGAAGTTGTCGAATCCGTCGACGGTCGCCGGCGACGCGTCCTTCGTAGCCGCGTACCTGAGCACACTGCCCACGTGCAACGAACTTCCCACGGTTCCCCCTTCGGCACGACCTGTCCCTTCCATGATCTTGTCAGATCAGTCCGACAAGCAGATGGACGGGCAAGTCGTGATGCCGATCTACCTCGGCATCGGTCGGCCTGGGGCAGACGGGCAGGAAGGACGCGGGGCAAAGCCTCAGCGCGGATCCACAGCCTGGCTTCGCGGCCTATTGTGTGCTGCCCTCACGGACCAGGTTGTGTCCGCGGGCCGTGTGTAGCCAACGACGGCGGACGGCGACGACCTGCCCTCCTTCAGCGCCGCACCTCGCCGCTGGCCCCGGCCGCGCGCAGCTCGCCCGCTACGGCCTCGGCGAGGTCCGAGGTCACGTCGTCGAGGATGGTCGCGGGAAGCCGCCCGAGGAGGAGCTTGCCGTGCCACAGGCTGAGCCCGGTCCGTCGCCTGACGGCCTTCGCGACCTCCAGGACGTGCGGGCCCGGATCGGTCACCACGACGCTGATGGGCCCCTCGTCACAGACCAGCTCGCCGTACAACTCCCCACCCCTTTCGCTCCGTTGCCCGGAGGGTAGGTGGTCCCCCGCACCCGGTCCACGGAATTGTCCTCCGCCCGGCTCGCGGCGGCACCTCGGCCGCCGACCGGAACGGCACGACGGCAAGGCGTGGCTGCCGGGCCCGTGAGGGTCCCGGGCCCGGCAGCCGACCGGTCTACTGTGCCGCCGTCTTCATGTAGGTGCTCCAGATGCGGGTCGGGAGGGCGGCGTCGGAGGTGTCCGGGGTGGCGCCGCCGAGGCCTTCGAGGGAGAGCAGCTTCATGTCCTTCAGGTCCGCGCGGAAGATGGTGACCGCCGTCGACAGCTGCCCGTTGTAGCCGACGAACCACCCTGCCGTACGGTCTGCGGTGGTGCCGGGTTTGGCGGCCAGGCCGGGGCCGGCCTCCGCTGCCGGCTTGGCGGCTCCGTCGCGGACGGAGCCCTTGAGTGCCGCGTCCACCTCGGCCGCGACCGACGGGGTCAGTGCCTGGGTGGCGGCCGGCAGGCGCAGGGGGAGCTGGGCGCCGTTGCGGGAGATCCTGAGGACGGAGTACGGGTCGGTGTGGCTGCCGCCGGCCGCGAAGGCGGCGTACGCGTCGGCGGTGCGGACGGCGCTGGGGGTGGAGTTGCCGACGCCGAGGGCGGGGACGAGTTCGCCCAGGCTGTTGGGGAGCAGGCCGAGGTCGGTGGCGGTCTTCTGCACCCGGTCCAGGCCGACGTCCATGCCGAGCTGCATCAGCGGGCCGTTGACGGACTGTTCGACCGCGTTCCGCAGGGTGACCGTGCCCCAGTTCCGCCTGCCGTCGTTGGCGGTCTTGACGATCTTCCCGTCCCGTCCCCAGTACGGCCCTTCCGGGGTCATCACGTTCACCCCGTCGTCGCCGTTGTAGGGGGTGGCGGGCGTCACCGGGGTGCGGTCGCCGCCCCGTTGGCGCTGCACTCCCTGGCCGAGCCCGGCGGCGTACACCACCGGTGTGAAGGCCGAACCGATCGGCACCGTGGTGGTGTTGGCGTTGTTGAAGCCCTGCTTGAGGTAGTCGGTGCCGCCGTAGAGCGCGACGATCCGGCCGTCCGGGGCCACCGAGGCGGCGCCGACCTTCAGGAGCTTGTCGGCCTCCCGGTTGTCCGGGTCGATCCCCGCGGTACCCTCCCGTACGGCGGCGGCCAGGGCGTCGACCCTCGGCTTCTCGAAGGTGGTGCGGATCTGGTGGCCGCCGAGGTCGAACTGGGCCGGGGTGATGTCGCTGTGGCTCTCCACGTAGGCGCGGGCCATGTCCACCAGGTACCCGGTCTGGCCGCTCAGCCCCGCCGACTTCGGCTGCGGCCTGGGCTCGGGGAACACGGTGTACCGGGCGCGCTCGGCGGCGGACAGCTTGCCGACCTCCACCATCCGGTCCAGGATCCACGACCAGCGCTCCTCGGCGCGCTCCCGGTTCTCCGCGCTGACCGCCGGGTCGTACTGCCCGGCGCCCTTCAACAGCGCTGCCAGGAAGGCGCCTTCGCTCGGGTCGAGCTGGGAGACGTCCTTGCCGTAGTACGCCGCCGCGGCGCGCTCGATGCCGTAACTGCCGCGCCCGAACCAGCTGGTGTTGAGGTAGCCGGCCAGGATGTCCTGCTTGCTCATCCGGTCGTCCAGCTTGATCGCGATGACGATCTCGCTGAGTTTGCGGGACATGTCCTGGCGCTGGTTCAGGTAGATGTTCTTGACGTACTGCTGGGTGATGGTGGAGCCGCCCTGGGTCTCACCGCCGGTGACCATCTGGACGACGGCGCGCCCGATGCCGGTCACGGAGATGCCCGGGTCGTCGTAGAAGGTCTCGTTCTCGGCGGCCAGCACCGCCCACTGCACCGGCTCCGGCACCTGGCCGAGCGGCACCTCCTGCCGGTTGGTCGGACCGATCCGCGTCATCTCGCTGCCGTCCGCCCAGTAGTAGACGTTGTTCTGCTGGGTGGCGAAGGAGTTCAGGTCCTCCGGGACGGCGGTGTGCGCGTAGAACCAGAGCAGCCAGCCGCTCAGCCCGGCCGCGCCCGTCCCGGCCACCAGCAGCAGCTGCCGCCAGGACGGGAGCCAGCGGCGGACGCCGCGCCGTCCGCGGCGCGGGTAGTCGATCCGCAGGGACGGGCGCCGGCCCCGGAACGGACGCGACCCGCGTAACGGCCGGGGGCGCGGGCGCGGCAGGAAACGTCGGCGTCGGCGCCCGGGCGTCTCCTTCTCGGCGGTCTCGCCGGCGGTCTTCTCGGCGGTCTCCTCGGCCACGCCCTCGGCCGTCTCCCCGGCCCCGTCTTCGGCCACGTCTTCGGCCCCGCCGTCTTGCTGAGCACGCACAGTCCGGTCTCCGATTCGCTCGTGGGCTGACCCTCCGTACACATAGACGTGATGAGAACATCAGTACGTATGCCTGGCTTTGGTGTGATCATGGTCATACTGCGCTCGACGGGTGGGACGTGAGCGTCCGACGGGCGGGCCGCGGACCGTGGACGAACAGCCCGCGGACGCCCGCCCGCGCGGAACCCGGTCCGCGCCAGCCCCGGCGTGCCGCCAGAATGGCGCCATGAGGATGATCCAGACCGCGCTCGGCACGCTGCTGCTCCTGCTGATCATCGGCAGCATCCTGCGCACGCTGGTCGTTCCGCGCGGCCTCTACTCGGCGCTGGTGATGCGGCTCTGGCGGGTGCTGCGCACACTGCTGCGGCTGTCCGCCGGGCCGAACCGCGGCTACCTCGCGCAGGACCGGGCGCTCACCTGGCTGGCGCCGCTGGTACTCCTCGGCATGCTCGGCGTCTGGCTCAGCTGCATGCTGACCGCCTACACCCTGCTGCTGCACGGCACCTCCGAGCTGAGCTGGTCGGTGTCCGTGCGCGAGGCCGGGTCCAGCCTGTTCACCCTCGGCTTCGCGAGCGGCGAGCGGCTCCACCTCTCCGCGATCGACTTCCTGGCCGCCGCCAGCGGCCCGCTGGTCATCGCCCTCCAGATCGCCTACCTGCCGACCCTCTACGCCGCCTACCAGCGCCGCGAGACCGAGGTGACCCTGCTGCAGTCCCGGGCCGGCGAGCCCGCCTGGGGCCCCGAGCTGCTGGCCCGCCAGTCCCTGGTGGACACCGAGACGGCGCTCCCCCAGCTCTACCGGGACTGGGAGCGGCTGGCCGCCGACATCGGCGAGAGCCACTCCAACTACCCGGTGCTGCTCTCCTTCCGCTCCCCTCAGCCCCACCGCAGCTGGGTGGTCGGGCTGATCGCCGTGATGGACGCCGCCGCCCTGCACCTGGCGCTCTGCCCGCGCTCGGCCCCACCCGAGGCCCGGCTGGTGATCCGGGCCGGCTTCACCGCGATGCGCGACATCGGCCGCTCGCTGCGGATCGACTTCGAAGCGGACCCGGACCCGGACATCCCGATCCGGCTGACCTACGCCGAGTACCTGGGCGCCGTCGCGATGATCACCGCGGCCGGGTTCCCGCGCGAGCGCCCGGTCGAGGACGCCTGGGCGCACTTCCACGGCTGGCGGGTCAACTACGAGGCGCTGGCGTACGAACTGGCCCGGCGCAGCGACGCCGTCCCGGCGCTGTGGACCGGCCCGCGCGACTTCCGCGCCCCTGTCATCCCGCCGAGCCGCCCCACCGACCGCCGCCCGTCCTCGACCCCGCCGCCGGGGGCGCCGCTGCCGCCGCTGCCGCCCGCCTGAGCGGGCGGACCGGACCGACCGGGCGGACCGGGCGGACGGGACCGACCCGGGCGGACCGGGTACACTCGTCCGCAGTACGTGCCGTTCAGGAGCACGCAGGAGCAGAGGAAGAAGAGGGAGGTGGGGTTGATGACCGCGCTCAAGGCCGCCATGCGCAGCGTCCGGGTCTCCCTCACGTCCCGGGCCGCGGCCTGACCTCCTCCTGTCCCGCCTCGCCGGGGGCGTGAGCCCGCGGGGCCCGCACGAACACTCCTCAGGAACGGATCTCCGTCCACCATGCGCAACTGGATCACGCGTGCCGAGACCGGCACCGACATCCCGACCATCCGCGACATCAACCTCGCCGCCTTCGGAACTCCCGCCGAGGCCGACCTCGTCGACGCACTGCGCGCCGACAGCTCCTGGATCGAGGGCCTGTCCCTCGTCGCCACCACCGAGCACGGCACCGACGAGCAGGGCACTGGTGAGCACGGCACCGCCGTCGGCCACGCCCTGCTGACCCGCTGCCACATCGGCGACGTCCCAGCCCTGTGCCTGGCCCCGTGCGCCGTGCTCCCCGCGTACCAGCGCACCGGCGCCGGCTCCGCCGCCGTCCGCGCCGCACTGGACGCGGCACGGGACCTGGGCGAGCGCCACGTCGTCGTCCTGGGACACCCGGACTACTACCCGCGGTTCGGCTTCACCCGCGCCTCCGCCCACGGCATCGGCCTGAGCATCGAGGTCCCGGACGAGGCGCTGATGGCCCTCGCCCTGGACGCCGGCCACCCGCTGCCCGCGGGCACCGTCCGGTACGCCGCGCCGTTCGGCATCTGACGGACGACGCCGGGCGGGGCACGTGGGTGCCCCGCCCGGCGTCCTTCCCTACTGTCAGGGACTGTCAGGGCCCTGCCCGACAGCGGGCCTCAGACGGCCACCGTGGCGCCGGTCGCCAGCGAACGCTCGGCGCCGACCAGGATCTCCACCACCCGCAGGCCGAAGTCCGCCCCGCACGGGTGCGGCTCGCCGGAGGCCGCCGAGGCCCGCAGGGCGTCCAGCGCCCGGTGCAGCGCCGCGGCCGGTCCCTCGCCGCGCGGGGGCAGCTGCACCACGCCGTGCTCGCCGCGCAGCTCCATGCCCGTCCCGCCGGCCGCGAGCGGTGCGGTCAGGCTGAGCGCGAGCGTGCTGGAGGCGCCGCCGGCGTGCCGTACCACCAGGTGGACGGTGTCCAGCGGGCCGGCCGCCGCCGTCACGTGCGTCGCGTCGCCCAGGACCGGCAGCAGGACGGACAGCGCGTGCGGGCCGACGTCCCACAGCGCGCCCTTCTCGACCCGCCACGGCGAGGCCGCGTACGGGCTGGTGCTGCCGGGCGCGAACACCGAGCCGAGCCAGTCCGAGCGGCCGGTGAACCAGCCGCCGAGCTCCGCCTGCCGCTCGATCCACGGGATCTGCTCGCCGCCGAAGCGCACGGTGAAGAAGACCACCGAGGCGACCTTGTGCTCGCGCACCGCCTCGGCCACGGCCTCGGCGTCCGGCACCGTCAGCGCGACCGGCTTGTCCAGCAGCAGGTGGCAGCCCGCCTCGGCGGCCCGCACGGCGAGGCCCGCCTGCACGGTCGGGGGCAGCGCGATGGAGACCGCGTCCACCTCGGCCAGCAGCCGGTCCAGGTCCGCGTACCCGGGCACGCCGTGCGCGGCGCCCAGCGCCTCGGCCGCCTCCGGTCGGCGGCCCCAGACGCCGGTGAACTCCAGCCCGGGGTGCTCGGCCAGGACGGGCGCGTGCACCCGCTCCGCCCAGGGGCCGGTTCCCAGCAGTCCGATCCGCACGATGTCTCCGTTTCCTTCGTGTTCCGTCGCGACGTCCGTGTTCCGTCGCGTTCGTGTTCCGTCGCGACGCCGCCGCCGCTTGGTCGCGGCGCGTGATTCGCGGCGCGCTCCGTAGGTCAGCCCCGGACGCGGGCCAGCGTGAAGCCGTCGTAGCCCTTGCTGCCGACCGTCTGCACCGAGGTCGCGGTGACCGTCGGCTCGGCCGCGATCAGCTCGTGCAGCGCCCGGGTGCCGACCACCGCCGGGTCGGTGCTGTCCGCGTCGGCGACCGCGCCGCCGCGCACCACGTTGTCGACAATGATCAGCGAGCCGGGCCTGGTCAGCTGGAGCGCCCGGCGGAAGTACTCCGGGTTGCTCGGCTTGTCGGCGTCGATGAAGACCAGGTCGAAGGGCTCCACGCCCTGCTCGACCAGCGCGGCCAGCGAGTCGGCGGCCCGGCCGACCCGTACCTCGGCGACCCCGGCCAGCCCGGCGGCCGCCAGGTTGCCCCGGGCGACCTCGGCGTGCCGGGGGTCCAGCTCCAGGGTGAGCAGGGTGCCGTCCGCGGGCAGCGCCCGGGCCAGCCAGATCGCGCTGTAGCCGCCGAGCGTGCCGACCTCCAGGATCCGCTTCGCGCCCTGGGTCAGTGCCAGCAGGTGGAGCAGCTTGCCCTGGTTGGGGGCGACCGCGATCTTCGGCAGTCCGGCCGCGTCGGCGGCGGCGGTGGCGCCCTCCAGCACCGGGTCGTGCCCGACCAGCTGCTCGGAGAAGTAGGCGTCCACGGCGTCCCAGGTCGGCTGCGAAGACATCAGGCCCTCCAGAGTGCAAGATCGGCAGCTACCCGGCCGATGCTACTCCGAGGGCCCGAGGGCACCACGACGGTGGTTGTGGACGGCCGGTCGGACGACCGGCCGTACGGGAGGTCAGTCGGCGACCGGCTCCTTGGTCGCGGCGGCGGCCTTGGCGGCCTCTTCCGCCTCGATCTTGGCGTGCGTCTTGGCGGCGCGGCGCTTCATGATCCAGGCCGAGAGCAGGCCGATCACCAGGGCCGCCCCCAGGCCCGCCCAGGAGAACCGGGCCAGCCAGGGCTCGATGCTCTTGCCGACCTTGTAGACCAGCAGCGTCGTGCCGCCGGCCCAGACCACGCCGCCCAGCACGTTGGCGATCAGGAACTTCCAGTACGGCATCTTCAGCGCGCCCGCGAGCGGGCCGGCGAAGATGCGCAGCAGGGCGATGAACCGGCCGAAGAAGACCGCCCACATGCCCCACTTCTGGAAGGAGCGCTCGGCGGTGGCCAGGTGGGAGGGCCCGAAGTGCTTGGGGAACTTACGTCCCAGCTTCTCGAAGAGCGGCTTGCCTCCCTTGCGCCCGATCGAGTAGCCGATCGAGTCGCCGATGATCGCGCCGGCGATCGCGCAGATGGCGACGCCCCACGGGCTCACCACACCCTTGACCGCCATCAGGGACGCCGTGACCAGGGCGATCTCGCCGGGCAGCGGAATGCCCAGCGACTCCAGCCCGATGATCAGACCGACCACGGCGTACACCGCTGTCGGCGGAATCCCCTCGATCCAGGCGTCGATGTGCAAGGCCAGTCCCTCCGTGGCAGGACGGGACCGGCCGCGCTCCCCCTGGAGCCGCGTGCCCGTCCCGGCAGTTCGTCCGATGGCGGCACCCAGGCCGCTCCCCCGGAAACGAGCCTAACGTGCCGGGCGGCCTGTCCCCCCGGCCGATCACCCGTGGTTACGACGTACGCCCCCGCGCCATGGTTCCAGCTCGACCACCGTTTCTTCAAGATTCGGCAAAAAGCAGTGCGACCACGGACGGGCGCTGCTTGATCCGGCGCGCGAACGGCAGCAGGGCGCTCACCGGCCACCGCCCGCCCTCCGGGTACACCTCGCGCACGTCGGTGACCCCCGGGTGCGCGGTGGCCAGCCCGCCGCGCTCGTCCGCGTCCATCCCGAACGGCATCGGCGGCGCCTGGTAGTACCGGTCCCGCAGCTTGCCCTCGACGGCCCGCCGGCTGAACCAGCGCGGCACCGCGTCCAGCACCATCGCACCGCCCGGGAAGCGCTCGGCGCAGGCCGCGATCAGCGCGCGGACCTCCTGCGGCCGCAGGTACATCAGCAGGCCCTCGGTGCTGATCAGCACCCCGTTCGACGGGTCCACCTCGTCCATCCAGCCCGGGTCGGTGGCCGAGTGGGCGACGATCCGGTGCCGCTCGTCCGGCGGCAGCAGCCGCCGCCGCAGCGCGACCGTCTCCGGCAGGTCCACCGACAGCCAGCTCGCCCGCCCGTTGTCGACCCGCCAGGCCTGGGTCTCCAGGCCGTCCCCGAGCCCGACCACGGTCCCGCGCGGGCTGCGGGTCAGGAAGTCCGCCACCTCGCGGTCGAAGCAGGCGGCCCGCAGCGCCTGGAGCTGGCTCACCAGAGCGTTCTCCCCGAACCGCGCCGCGAACGGGTAGTCGATCCGCTCCACCAGCTCGACCGCCTTCGGGTCCGGCAGCACGGTGTCCGGCCGCCGCGCCTCCACCGCCCGGTGCCACAGCGTCCACAGCGCCGTCTCCGGTACCTGCCCCAGCTCCGGCCGCTCCCCGCCGCCACTCATCGCTCGCTCCTTCGGACGTGGTCCCGTCGCGGTCCCACGCGTTCCGTCGCGTTCCCGCCGTGTTCCCGTCATGGGCATGAACCCGCCGATTCTGACACCCCGTCCGCACCTCCCCTCCCGCCGACGCGCCGACTCACCGACCGGCGGAGCTCTACGACGCCAACCATCGACCGGGCCTTCCAGGCGACCTGGAGCGCGCGAACTCGTTCTCCCGCGTGGGCACTTATCACCCCACGGGGTGGAGAACCGAACGACGGAGGGCCACGTGCTCGAGCACCTCATCACTCACGACCACGACCTGCGGATGGTCCCCACCGACCGGAACGAGCTGGCCACCGCGGTCGGCCGGCTCCACGGGGAACTGCGGGCCCTGCCCGAGGGGACCGACCCCGCCCGTGCCCGCCTCCTGACCAGGTGGATCGGCATCGGCCACCTGTGCCTGGGCCACCACGAGGAGGCCCGTACATTCCTCCGCCAGTCGCTCGACCTCGCCACGGAGACGGGCAACACCCGGGCCGTCCTCGCCACCGGACTCAACCTCGCCGACGCACACCGCTACGCCGGTGACGTGCGGACCGCGGACGCGCTCTACCGCAGCGCGCTGGACACCGCGCGAACCCGGCACCCGGAACTCCTGGACTTCGCACTCCAGCACACCGGCAAACACCTGATGGAACGCGGTGACCTCACGCAGGCCCGGACCCATCTGCAGGAGGCACTGCGGCTGCGGATCGCCAAGGGGGACAGCGAGTTGATCGAGTCCACGCAGGCCGCACTCGACAGGGTGGAGCTGCTGCTCGACCGCCCCTGACCACCCCCTGCGGCTGGCCCTGTCCCCGTTCTACGCCAGGAGGACATAGCGGGGCCGGCGGTCAGCCCAGCCCGTTCGACCAGTCCGCCAGGAGGGCGAAGTCCTCCGCCGTCAGGCCGGCTTTCGGGTCGATGTGGTGGAGGAGTGCCGGGGCCGGGTGGTGGGCTTCGACCCAGATACGGTCGGCGTCCGTGATCAGGTCGTCGACCCAGGCGAACGGGCGGCCCTGCGCCCAGGTGACGATCTGTGGGGTCTTCCAGAAGACGCCGTCGTCCGACTCGGGCCGTGGCTCGGACCAGGGGATGTACGGCAGGGCGGGCAGCCCGAGCAGGGGGGCGATGAAGGTGTTGGCCTCCTCCTGCCACGTCGTCGCCCATGCCAGGTCGAAGGGCAGCGCGGCGAGGGCCGGGCCGTGGGCCGGGTTGAGCCAGACCCGCAGGGGCTTCGGGGCCTTGTGGGGAAGGCCCCAGGCAATGAGCCGGCGGCGCTCGGCCGCTTCCCAGCGTGGTGTCGTCAGCCGGTGGGTCCGGTAGCCCTCGGGCCGCCGGTAGGGCTTCGCCGCGCACGGGTTGAGCGGTCCGTCGACGTCCAGCAGGAGCAGCGGACGCACCGGCTCACCTCCCTTGATCGTCCCCGCAGGCTACCGGCGGGGACGGGGACGGACCAGCGGATTTCCGCGCCAGGGGCCGCGAGGGGGTCGAGGGTTCAGCCGATGCTGAAGGCGCCGTCCGGCGGGGGCGGGGAGTCGGTGGCCTCGGCGTCGGTGACCGGGGCGGTCCGGCCGACCAGGGCGGCCAGGTCGTCCCCGTCGGTGAGCCGGGCCGGGAAGATGTCGCCCGCGAGCAGCCGGGTCAGCTCGGCCACCGGCAGCGGCGCGGTCGAGCCGGCCAGCAGGATGTTGCCGTACCGGCGGCCGCGCAGCACCGGTGCCTCCGCCACCAGGCAGACGTACGGGAACACCGCGCGCACCGTCGCCGCCTGCGCCTTGGCGAAGGCCAGCGGCGGGCCGTCCGCCAGGTTCGCCGCGTAGCAGCCGCCGGAGCGCAGCGCGGCGGCCGCCAGGCGCAGGAACTCCACCGAGGTGAGGTGGGCCGGGGTGCGCGAGCCGTGGAAGACGTCGGCGATCACCAGGTCCTGCGAGCCGGCCGGGGTCCCGGCGAGGGCCGCCCGGGCGTCGCCGACGGTCGCGGTGATGTCCGCGCCGGGGCCCTGCCAGGGCAGGTGTTCGGCGACCAGTTCCAGCAGCGGCCCGTCGACCTCCACCACCCGCTGCCGCGAGCCGGGCCGGGTGGCGGCCAGGTAGCGGGGCAGGGTGAGCGCGCCGCCGCCGAGGTGCAGCGCGTCCAGCGGCTGCCCGGCGGGGGCGAGGGCGTCGGCGAGGTGGCCGAGGCGCCGGGTGTACTCGAACTCCAGGTGGGTGGGGTCGGCGAGGTCGACGTAGGACTGCGGGGTGCCGTCCAGGGTGAGCAGCCAGCCGCCGTCCCGGTCGAGGTCGGGCATGAGCTTGGCGAAGCCCAGGTCGGTCCGGCGGCCGACCGGTACCGGCTCGTCGTCCTCGTCCCGCGAATCGTGCCCGTCGTGCCAGTCGTGCTCGGAGGTCACGCGTGCTCTCCGACGGGCTCGACGTCGAGGTACGCGGCGAGCCAGTGGTCCAGCTCGGCGAACACCTCGGTGCGCGCGGCCTCCCCGGAGAGCACCAGGTCGTGCATGCCGCCCTTGATCCGCACGATGGTGACGTGCCGGCCCAGCCGCGGCCCCTGCGCGGCGATGTCGTCGGCGCGCAGCACGGCGTCGGCGTGGTGCAGCGCGCTGTGCCACTTGGTGGTGGAGACGGAGCGGGTCGAGGCCATCAGCAGCACCGGCACGTCGATGCCCAGTCCCCGGTGCAGCCGCCGGTGGCCCTGGTGGATCGCGGACAGCCAGCCCGCGTACAGCGGGAAGCTCTCGGGGCGCTTGAGGGTGAGGTCGAAGTCCCACTCGCCCTGGTGGTCCTTGTGCAGGCTGTGGGTGTAGTGCGGGTTGAGCGCGGACGGCAGGACGCGGGTCGGCGCCAGCCGCCCGAGCGCCGTGACGGCGGGCCCGCCGAGGGTGCGGACGGCGGGCCCGGCCGGCATCGACAGGAACGGCGAGTTGAGGAACAGGCCGTCCACCAGGCCGCGCCCGGCGCGCCGGGCGGCCCACAGCGCGCCGATCAGCCCGCCGGTGGAGTGCCCGTTCAGCAGCAGCTGCCGGTGCCCGTCCACCTCGCGGATGATCCGGACCGCCTCGTCGATCTCCTCGTCGTACTCGGCGAGGTCGCGGACGAAGTTCGGCGACTGGTGCGGGCGCAGGGAGCGGCCGTACTTGCGCAGGTCGAGGGCGTAGAAGGAGAAGCCGAGCGCGGCGTAGTGGTCGGCGAGGTTGGTCTGGAAGAAGTAGTCGTTGTACCCGTGGATGTAGAGCACGGCGCGCTCCGCCCCGGCCGCCGGCCGCCGGACGAGGGTCGCGCACACCGGCCCCTCGTCGTCCGGCCGCAGCGTCAGCTCGGCGGCCTCGTAGGGGGCACCCAGGATGTCTTCACGGAACTCCATCTGCTTGCCGCACCCGTCCTCTGCTCTGTCTGCCTGTACCGGCAGGTGGCCGCCTGTTCCTTCCCCGACCATACCGGCCGGTAGCCGCGGGCCGCTCGGCGGTGGGCCGTCATGTGTGGATCCACACTGCGGCGGCCCGGGTGGTGTCGGGGGCCCGCAGCCACCTGGCGTCCGCCCGCTCCACCCCGAGGGCCCGGAAGATCCCGCGGGCCTGCCCCTGCGCCCGGGCCGCCTCGTCGTTCCGGTCCAGTGCCCGGAGAGCCGATCCCGTGCTCTCCCAGGCCATGGCCTGGCAGAACCGGTCGTCGCACTCCTCGCAGAGCACACAGGCGCGTTCGAGGAACTCGAGTGCTTCATCGAGGCGGCCCATGACCCTCAGCCGCTCGCCGAGGTTGAGCAGCGCGATCGTCTCACCCTCCCGGTCACGACGGCTGCGCGCGACGGCGAGGGCACGTCGATGGGCTTCCACCGCCTCCTCGCAACGGCTCGCGAGGCCGAGCGAGATCCCGTGGTTGTTCCAGACCTCCGCTTCGACGTCGCTGGTCCCCATGGAGTCGGCCGCCCTCAGTGCCGCCTCCGTGACGGCGATCGCCAGATCGGCCCTGCCGCCGTGGATCAGCCCCGGCACCACCACGGGCGAGAGGCGCGCGACCCCTCGGTGGATTCCGACCTCTGCCAGCCCCAGGATCATGGCCACCATGTTGGCGCGCTCGCGGTCCAGCCAGGCCAGTGCGGCGGCCCGTTCCGGGAATGGGCCGACGTCCGAGCGCCCGGGCGATGACGCGGCCCGCCGGTTGGCGGCGTGGGCGGTCGTCACGTAGTACTCCGTCAACCGGCTCAGCCCGCGCGCCCCCAGCTCCGGGTCCTTCCCCAGCTGTTCCAGGGCGTAGAGCCGGACCAGGTCGTGCAGGTACCACCGGCCCTTCGACGGGCTCTGCTCGATCAGTGCGGCGCCGACCAGTTGGGCGAACAGGGGCCGGGTCTCGCGGACCGTCCTTCCGATGAGCGCCGCCCCGGCTTCGGTCGAGACGTCGCTTCCGACGCAGACCGGGAGGAACCGGAAGAGCTCGGCCTGGGCGGGGGTGAGGCGACGGTAGGAGCGGTCCAGGGTGAGGCGGATGCCGGTCTCGCCGTCGTGCAGGAGGTCGAGGCGGCCCGTCCCCCCGGCCAGGTCGTCGGCGAGTTCGGCCGCCCCGAGGTGCTGGTCGAGGATCAGTTGGGCGGCGGCGAGCCTCAGTGCCAGAGGGAGGTGGCCGCAGAGTCTCGCGGTGCGCCGACCGCCCTCCGCGTCGATGGCGACGCGCCCGTCCGCTGGTCGGGCCGCGCGGACGGCGGTGTCGAGGAGGGTGACGGCCGCCTCGGCGTCGAGGACGCCGAGGCGGTGGAGGCGGGCGCCGAGGCCGGGGAGGGTTTCGCGGGAGGTGACCAGGAGGCGGTGGCGGGTGGCGGGCGGTGGCTGGAGGGGGCGGACCTGGTCGGCGGCGGAGGCGTTGTCGGCGATGACCAGGACGCCGCCGCCGTGCTGCTCCAGTCGGGCGCGGTAGAGGGTGGCGCGGCTCTCCTGCTCCGGCGGGATGTGTTCGGCGGGGACACCGAGGGCCCGGAGCAGGGTGTCGAGGGCCTGTCCGGCCTCGACCGGGGTCTCGTCGTAGCCGCGGAGGTCGACGAAGAGGGCGGCGGAGTAGTGGCCCTCGCCGAGCAGCGCGTGGCCGGCGGCGAGCGCGAGGGTGGTCTTGCCGATGCCGCCGAGGCCGGTGACCGTCACCGTCGACGGGCCGTCCGGGGCCAGCAGGGCGCGGAGTTCGGCGAGGTCCTGGTCGCGTCCGGTGAAGGCGGGGGTGACGGGCGGCAGCCCCGCGATCGTGGGCGGGCGCGCGGTGACCGTGACGTGCGCCGTGTCCGCCTGGACGACCGGGGCGTGGAAGGTCCCCCCGCGAATGCTGTTGTGCACCCCGTGAGCGTAGTCGCCCGCCCCTCGTGCGCCTGCTGTGCGCCGGTGGTTCTGTGGAACGCTTCCGGGACAGACCAGGCGAGTTGGGGAGTTTGCATGCAGCACGGGCACACCGATCCGTCGCTCTACCGTTCGGCCGCCGAGGCGATCGCCGCCCCGCCGGAGAGGCTGGCGTACGTGGCCGGGTTCGACCGGTCGGGGCGGCGGCCGGACGCGTTGCTGAGCGTCGACACCGATCCGGACTCGGCGAGCTACGGGAAGGTCCTGAACTTCGCCGAACTTCCCACGCTCGGCGACGAGTTGCACCACTTCGGCTGGAACGCCTGCTCCAGCGCCCTCGCCCACGCGTGCCACGAGAACCCGGAGCGGCGCTACCTGCTGCTGCCGGGGCTGCGCTCCTCCCGGCTGCACGTCATGGACACCTACCCCGACCCGGTCCGCCCGCGGCTGGTCAAGACGGTGGAGGCGAAGGAGCTCGCCGCCAAGGCGGGCTACTCGCGCCCGCACACCCTGCACTGCGGCCCCGACGGCGTCTTCCTGTCCTGCCTGGGCGGCGCCGAGGGCAACGACGGCCCGGGCGGGGTGGCGCTGCTCGACCACACCACCTTCGAGGTGCTGCGCGCCTGGGAGACCGAGCGCGGGCCGCAGCACTTCGCCTACGACGTCTGGTGGCACCTGGGCACCAACGTGGGCATCACCAGCGAGTGGGGCACCCCGTCGATGGTCGAGGGCGGGGTGGTGCCGGAGCTCCTGCTCGGGCGCAAGTACGGCCACGCGCTGCACTTCTGGGAGCTGGACTCCGGCCGCCACCTCCAGCGGGTGGACCTCGGCGACCAGTACCAGATGGTGCTGGAGCTGCGCCCGGCGCACGACCCGCAGGCGGAGTGGGGGTTCGCCGGGGTGGTCACCAACGTCGAGGACCTGTCCTCCTCGGTCTGGCTCTGGTACCGGGACGGGCCGGCGTTCACCGCGCGCAAGGTGATCGAGATCCCCGCCGAGCCGGCCGCGGCCGAGGACCTGCCGCCCGCGCTGCGGCCGTTCGGTGCAGTGCCACCGCTGGTCACCGACATCAACCTGTCGGTGGACGACCGCTGGCTGTACGTGTCGGCCTGGGGCACCGGCGAGCTGTTCCAGTACGACGTCTCGGACCCGTTCCACCCCCGGCTGGCCGGCTCGGTGCGGCTCGGCGGGATCACCGCCCGCACCCCGCACCCGGCCGAGCCCGGCCGTCCGCTGAGCGGGGCGCCGCAGATGGTGGAGATCAGCCGGGACGGCCGGCGGGTCTACCTCACCAACTCGCTCTACGGCGCCTGGGACGACCAGTTCTACCCGGACGGCATCGAGCCCTGGATGGTCAAGCTGGACGCCGACCCGGAGGCCGGCGGGCTGAGCGTCGACGAGCGCTTCTTCCCGCACGGCGCCGACTTCCGGGGCCTGCGCGTCCACCAGACCCACCTGGCGGGCGGCGACGCCTCCTCCGACTCCTACTGCTTCCGCTGAGCGGTCCTCACCAGCTGAGCCGACCCGACCGGACGGGCGGGCGTCACCGGTCAGGCGGGCGTCACCGGAACAGCGCCTGGTCGAACCGCACCTGCGCCGACGGCAGCCCCGCCGCCGTCAGCCGGGTGCGGACGGAGCCGACCATGCCGGCCGGCCCGGTGACGCAGGCCAGGTGCTCGCGCCAGTCCCCGGCCGTCGCGACGGCGTCGGCGAGTTCGCCGACGGTGACCGGGGTGACGGTCAACCACGGCTTGTGCAGGCCGAGTTCGGACAGCGACTGCCAGTCGTAGAGGTCCCGGCGGTCCCGGGCGCCGACGAACAGGTGGACCCGGCGGCCGGTCGGCCGGTGGGCGGTCTGCTGCTCGATGATCGCCTTCATCGGGGCGAGGCCGGTGCCGCCCGCGACCAGCAGCAGGTCGCGGGCGTCGCCGTCGGGCAGCAGGCTGCCGCGCGGCGGGCCGAGGCGCAGCCGGTCGCCGATGCCGGTGTGCTCGACCAGGGCGGCGCTGACCCCGCCGGGGGCGGTGCGGCGGACGTGGAACTCCAGCTCGTTGTCGGCGCGCGGGGCGCAGCCCATCGAGTACTGCCGCCAGGTGTGCGGCAGCGCCGGGTGTTCGACGGTGCCGTACTGCCCGGCCCGGTACGGGTACGGTTCGCCGGTGCGCACCCGCAGCACGGCGAGGTCGGGGCGGCGGCGCTCGTGGCCGGTCACCACGGCGTGCCAGTACGGGGGTTCGGTGAGCGCGGAGTCGGCGCCGGCCACCATCGCGCCGACGGCGAAGCGCAGCATCCGCACCCAGGCGCCCTCCAGCTCCTCCGTCCAGCGCTCGCCGGCCCGGTGCCGGACGGCCGCGCACAGGGCCTCCTCGAAGGCCTCGTAGTGCACCGGACGGACGCCCAGTTTCCGGTGGTCGCGGCCGAGTTGGCGGAGCGTCTGCTCCAGTTCGGCCGGGCGGTCGAGGTGGTCGATCAGATGGTGGAAGATCCGTTCCAGGTGGAGCTGCTGGAACTCCATCGAGGCGGGGAAGAGCGGTCGCAGGTACGGGCGGTGGCTGAACATCACCGCGTAGAGGTGGTCGATCAGGTCCGCGAGCGGGGAGATCAGGTCGAGGTCGCGCCGGATGACGTGCTGGTCCGCGGCGCCGTCGTAGCCGCCCTCCTCCCCGTACGCGTTGCACCCGAGGTCGCCGCCGGCCGAGGTGGAGGGGGCGAGGAGTTGGCGTCGCAGGCGCATCGCGTGATGGCGGGCGATCAGGCGGTCGTACTCGGCGGTGGCGGTGGCGGTGCCAGTGCTCATGCTGCTGCTGTTGTCCATGTCCCGCCCAGTGAACTGCCGGGCCGCCGGACACGAGAAGGGCCGATCGCCCCGGAGAGACCCGGGACCAACGACCCCTTGCGGTGGTACGTCCGGACCGGGACGCTTTTCGGCCACCGCGCGCACGGACCCCCACCGCGCGCACGCACCCCCACCGCGCACGGGCCCCATCGCGCGCACGCACCCCCGGAACGGGCGGGCAGGACGGAAGGGTGCCCCGCGCCCCGGTGCTCTCCTACCACCAGGACCCGGGGCACCGCCGTCGTCAGACTCCTGCCCGGCGCGCCTCCCGGCGCTCCAGCCGCCGCTGCCGGCCCTGGCGCAGCGGCTGGTCGGGCAGCCACCCGAAGGTGAGACAGGCACCGACCACCCCGAGCAGCATCCCGATCACGAAGCCGCCCAGGTTGGAGGTGACCCAGCTGGCCAGCGA
This sequence comes from Kitasatospora sp. MY 5-36, assembly GCF_001182915.1. Classification (NCBI taxonomy): domain Bacteria; kingdom Bacillati; phylum Actinomycetota; class Actinomycetes; order Kitasatosporales; family Streptomycetaceae; genus Kitasatospora; species Kitasatospora sp. MY 5-36. The sequence continues at coordinate 188 of NZ_LFVW01000108.1, read as the reverse complement.
GGCCAGCACGGCGAGGATGGAGTAGAACAGCCGCTGCGCCGGGTTGAACAGGATCAGCAGGCCGCACAGCAGCATCACCGCGGGCACCAGGTACCCGGCCAGCCCCTGCATCCCGATGTGCAGGATGACGGGCAGCGGGGCCTTCAGGGTGAACAGGACCTCGGCGCCGCCGAGTGTCACCAGCAGCC
>NZ_LFVW01001088.1:0-1987 GCF_001182915.1 Kitasatospora sp. MY 5-36 | reverse complement strand
CGAGGACCCGGGGGCGGGGCAGCCGCCGGGCGATCCCGCGGCGGGCGCCGGCGACGCCGCGCGGGGCGCCGCGGGGGACGGGTTCCTGGGGCTTGGTCGCGTGATTGGCTCGCACGTGAATCGAGAACGAGCGGCCGGGCGGTGAGGTCACGCCCGCCGTCACGGACAGTCATCGTACGGGTGGCCCCGGGCCTGTTCTCCCGGGGCCACCGACCGGGTGGCGGTCAGGAGTTGGGGCGCAGGGTCCAGGTGACCGTCATCACGCCGGTGACGGCTCCGTCGGCGCGGGTGATCTCGACGGTGACCGGGAACTCGGGGCGGCCGCCGGCGTCCAGCTCGGCGACGACCTCGGCGGCCGGGCGGCCGAGCAGTGCGGTGGCGGTGACCTCGCCCATGGCCAGCTTCTTGTACGCGATCTCGGCGTTCACGGCGAGCGGCACGGCCCGGGACAGCTGGTCGCCGAAGGCGGCGAGCACGATGCAGCCGCTGGCGGACTCGGCCAGCGTGAACATCGCGCCGGCGTGCGGGCCGCCGACGTGGTTGTGGTACGCGGGCTGGTCCGGGAGGCGGAGCACGGCGCGCTCCGGGGTGGTCTCCAGGTACTCCAGCTTGAGGGTGTGCGCCATCGGCACGGTGGAGTCGAGCATCTGGCCGATCGTGGGAGTGGTCATGGCGACGATGTTACTAGTCGGTAGCTTCCGAGGGCAGGGGTCGCCGCAAAGCCGATCCGGCGGGCGCGTGTGAGGGAGCGCACACGCGGACGAGGGGGCGCGTGCGCAGCTGAGGCCGTGTCCGGCTGAGGCGGTGTTCGACCGAGGCGGTGTTCGACCGAGGCCGTGTTTGGCCGAGGGAGGCGAAAACGCCTGAGGGGCCGATCTCTTGAAGAGATCGGCCCCTCAGGCTCTGGGGTGAGTGACGGGACTCGAACCCGCGGCCACCTGGACCACAACCAGGTGCTCTACCAACTGAGCTACACCCACCATCTGTCCGGCCCGTTCCCGCTCTCGCGTTCCCGTTCCGACAGGAAGAACTCTACAGGATCCGAGAGGGTGCTCGCGCCAGGGTTTCGCTCCGGCGAACGCGGGCACCTTCCCGGTCCCTCCGACAGGGGTCCGCCGGGCGGTTCCGGGCGGTTCCGGGGTGGGCCGCCCGGGGCGGGTCCGGGCTCAGCCCGCCGGGGCCTGGTACTTCCCGGCGATCGCCCGCGCGGTGTCGGCGTCCGGGCCGGGCTGCGGGACGAACACCGCCTCGCGGTAGTACCGCAGTTCGTCGATGCTCTCCCGGATGTCGGCGAGCGCCCGGTGGTTGCCGCCCTTCTGCGGGCTGTTGTAGTACGCCTTCGGGTACCAGCGGCGGGCCAGCTCCTTGATCGAGGAGACGTCCACGATCCGGTAGTGCAGGTGCTTCTCCAGGGCCGGCATGTCCCGGGCCAGGAAGCCGCGGTCGGTGGCCACCGAGTTGCCGCACAGCGGGGTCTTCCCGGCCTCCGGCACGTGCTCGCGCACGTAGGCGAGCACCCGCTCCTCGGCCTCGGCCAGGGTCACGCCCTGCTCCAGCTCCTCCAGCAGCCCGGAGGCGGTGTGCATCTCGCGCACCACCTCGGGCATGTTCGCCAGCGCCTCGGCCGGCGGCCGGATGATGACGTCCACGCCCTCGCCGAGGATGTTCAGCTCGGAGTCCGTCACCAGCACCGCGACCTCGACCAGGGCGTCCTGGTCGAGGTCGAGGCCGGTCATCTCACAGTCGATCCATACCAAACGGTCATTCACACAACTCACCCTACGGCGCGATCACGCGCCGCGGGGACCGGTGGAGCCGAGCGGGGTGCCTCGGCCTGGTGCTCCTCCGGTCCGTCGTGCGTGCCGTGGCCGTCCGGGTGCTCGCCCTCCCGGCCGGTCAGGACCGTGTGGCCGTCCCGTCCGGTCCGGACCTCGCGCGCCGCCCGGGCGCCCTCGGGCGCGGGCCGGCCGGCCTGGCCGCGGACCTG
>NZ_LFVW01001087.1:0-1988 GCF_001182915.1 Kitasatospora sp. MY 5-36 | reverse complement strand
GCCCCGGGCAGCACCCGGCCGCGCAGCACCAGCGCCAGGCTGTCGCCGACCGGGACGTCCACGTCGGCCTCCTCCGGCCGCTCCGGCGGGCGCGGGCCGGCGGTCGCCACCGGCGCCCAGGCGGAGAGCGGGTCGGGCCGTTCCAGCAGCGCGGCGCTCTCCTGCCCGAAGGTCTCCCGGACCTGCTCCATCAGCGCGGTCAGCACCCCGTCGCCGTTGGGCGCGCCGCGCAGCACTGTGCCGGCCAGCGCGCTGAGCGTCTGCGCCTCGGTCTGGCTGCGGGCGGCCTGCTGGGTGCGCCGGGCCGCGAGGTCCACCACCGACGCCACCGATATGCCGACGATGGTGAATATCGCCACCGCCATGATGTTCTGCGGCTCGTTGATGGTGAAGGTGTGCAGCGGCGGGGTGAAGTAGTAGTTCAGGACCGAGGAGGCGACCAGCGCCGAGCCGATCGCCGGCAGCAGCCCGCCGACCAGCGCCGCGCACACCGTCAGCGACAGGAACAGCAGCATGTCGGTGGAGAGCCCCAGCCCGCCGATCGCGGTCAGCACGATCGCCAGCAGCGGCGGCCCGACCAGTCCGATCAGCCAGCCGCCGACCGTCCGGGTACGGCCCAGGTCGGTGATCCGGCGGACCGGTATCTTGCCGCGCCGCCCGTGCCCGGCGTGCTCGTGGGTGACCATGTGGACGTCGATGTCCCCGGCCTCCCGGGTCACGATGGTGCCGACGCCCGGCCCGTACAGGTACTGCCAGCCGGGCCGCCGGCTGGTGCCCAGCACGATCTGGGTGGCGTTCACGCCCCGGGCGAAGTCCAGCAGCCCGCCGGCCGGGTCATCGCCGAGGACGGCGTGGAAGGAGCCGCCGAGGCTCTCCACCAGCGCGCGCTGCTCGATCAGCGTCTGCGGCGAGCCGGAGCCCACCAGCCCGTCCGAGCGGGAGATGTGCACGGCGAGCAGCTCGCCGCCGGAGACCCTGGCGGCGATCCGTGCCGCCCGGCGGATCAGCGTCGCCCCCTCGGGCCCGCCGGTCAGGCCCACCACGATCCGCTCCCTGGCCTGCCAGGTGCCCTCGATGCCCTGCTCGGCCCGGTACTTCTGGAGGTACTCGTCCACCCGGTCCGCGGTCCACAGCAGCGCCAGCTCGCGCAGCGCGGTCAGGTTGCCCGGGCGGAAGTAGTTGGCGAGGGCGGCGTCGATCTTCTCCGGCGCGTACACGTTGCCGTGCGCCAGCCGGCGCCGCAGCGCCTGCGGGGACATGTCCACCAGCTCGATCTGGTCCGCCCGCCGGACCACCTCGTCCGGGACAGCCTCGCGCTGGCGCACCCCGGTGATGCCCTCGACGGCGTCGCCCAGCGACTCCAGGTGCTGCACGTTGACGGTGGAGATCACGTCGATCCCGGCCGCCAGCAGCTCCTCGACGTCCTGCCAGCGCTTCTCGTTGCGGCACCCGGGGACGTTGGTGTGGGCCAGCTCGTCCACCAGGGCCACCTGCGGGCGGCGCGCCAGGACGGCGTCCAGGTCCATCTCGGAGAACCGGGCACCGCGGTGCACCACCTGCTGCCGCAGCACGACCTCCAGCCCCGCGACCATGTCCGCGGTCCGCCGGCGGCCGTGGTCCTCCACGAACGCGACCACCACGTCCGTGCCCCGCTCCTGCCGCCGGTGCGCCTCGGCGAGCATGGCGTACGTCTTGCCGACCCCGGGGGCCGCCCCGAGGTAGATGCGCAGCCTGCCTCGTCCCATGAGCACCATTCTTGATCCGACCCGGCCCGGAGAACACCCCCGGACACCTGTTCCCCCTGCCTTCGAGACTACGGCGTGCGACGCGATTTTCCGCTGATCAGTGCGCTGATCAGGCGGTTTTAGCGGCATATTGACGGTGGACCAGCCACTCGGCGAGGGTCGTTCGGGAGGGCTCCGGAGGGGTCGGGGTGCGGTGGTGTCCGACATCGGCCCGGAAATGCGAAGAACCCCCATCCGGGACCC
>NZ_LFVW01001086.1:0-992 GCF_001182915.1 Kitasatospora sp. MY 5-36 | reverse complement strand
GGCCCCGTCGCCGCCGGACCGGCCGGCCAGCCGCCGGCGCAGGGCTTCGCGCAGGTCGGCGGGCAGGGCCGCGGCGCGGTCCCGCTTCGAGGGCGTCGGAGGCGTCGAAGGCGTCATGGTCGTCGGGTCCTCACCGTTCGTCATCGTCGGGGCTGCCGGGGGCGGCGGGTTCGTCGGGGCCGTCCAGCGCGGCGGCTTCGAGTTCGCTGAGCACCAGGTCCTCCACCAGGTCGGCCAGGGCGGCCACGGTGCGGGAGACCAGCACGTCGCGGGGGGTGAGCGTGACGCCGAAGGCGTCGTTGGCCCGGGAGGCGATCAGCAGGGCGCGCATGGAGTCGCCGCCCAGCTGGAAGAAGTCGTCGGTGGCGCCGACGGCGGTGTGCAGGGCCTCGGCCCAGATCTCCGCCACCGCCTCCTCGGTGGGGGTGCGCGGGGCCACCCGTCCGGCCGGCTCGGTCTCGGCCGGGTCGGGGGCGGGCAGGGCCGCGCGGTCGGTCTTGCCGCTCGCGGTGAGCGGGAAGCGCTCCAGTACCGCGAAGGCCGTGGGGACCATCGGGCCGGGCAGGGCGCGGGCGGCCAGGGCGCGCAGTTCGGCGGCGGTCGGCGGTTCGGCGCCTGGGGCGGCCAGCAGGTGGGCGACCAGCCGGGGCAGTCCGGGCTCGTCCTCCCGGATGCTCACCACCGCGTCCAGGACGGCCGGGTGGCGCGCCAGCACGGCCTCCACCTCGCCCGCCTCGATCCGGTGGCCGCGCAGCTTGAGCTGGTGGTCGGTGCGGCCCAGGTAGTGCAGTTCGCCGTGGCGGTCGCGGCGCACCAGGTCGCCGGTGCGGTACATCCGGCCGCCGGGCGGCCCGTACGGGTCGGCGGTGAAGCGGGCGGCGGTCAGCCCGGGGCGTCCGAGGTAGCCGCGGGCCAGGGCCGGTCCGCTCAGCCACAGTTCGCCGGGGACGCCGTCGGGCACCGGCCGCAGCCGGGCGTCCAGGACGTACGCG
>NZ_LFVW01001085.1:0-878 GCF_001182915.1 Kitasatospora sp. MY 5-36 | reverse complement strand
GGCGACGACGGTGGCCTCGGTGGGGCCGTAGGAGTTGACCATCCGGTGGTGCGGGGCCCAGCGGGCGACCAGGTCGGGGCCGCAGGCCTCCGCGCCGACGATCAGGGTCTTCAGCGCGGGCAGGCTGCCGGGGGTGTCGGCCGGCAGGGTGGCGAGGGCGGCGGGCGGCAGCAGGGTGTGGGTGATCCGCTCCGCCCGGAGCAGTCCGGCCAGGTGGGCGCCGAGCAGCGGTCCGGGCTCGGGCACCACCAGCCGGGCGCCGTGCGGCAGGGCCAGGCACAGTTCGAGCACGGAGGCGTCGAAGCTGGGGGTGGCGAAGGCCAGCACCCGGTCCCCCGCAGCGACTTGGTAGTGGGCGGCCTCGGCGGCGGCGAAGGCGGCGAGGCCCCGGTGGGTGACCACGACGCCCTTCGGGGTGCCGGTGGAGCCGGAGGTGAAGATGACGTAGGCGGGGTCGTCCGGGTCGAGCGGGCGGGTGCGGTCGGCGTCGGTGGGGCGGTGGCCGGGGGCGCCGTCGGGGTCGGCGGCGAGCAGCTCGGCGACCTCCTTGGCGTCCAGGGTCAGCGCGGGCGCCGCGTCGCGCAGCATCGCCCCGATCCGCTCCTCCGGGTAGTGCGGGTCGACGGGGAGGAAGGTGGCGCCGGTCTTCGCCACCGCCAGTTCGGCGAGCACGGTGTCCGCCGAGCGGGGCAGCAGCAGGGCGACGGTCTCCCCGGGGCCGGCGCCGCGCGCGATCAGCCGGTGGGCGAGGCGGTTGGCGTGCGCCTCGGCCTCGGCGTAGGTCAGCTCCAGGCCGTCCGCGCTCAGCGCGACGGCCCGGGGCCACCGGTCCGCGGCGGCCTCGACCAGGGCGGGCAGGGTCGCCGGGGGCACGGGGG
>NZ_LFVW01001084.1:0-1996 GCF_001182915.1 Kitasatospora sp. MY 5-36 | reverse complement strand
CGGTGCGTTGGGCGCCCTGGCCGGTGAACAGGAAAGCCGTCCGGCCCGAGGCCGCCACCGCCCTCAGCACCCCGGGCGCCTGCGGCGTCCCGGCGGCCAGGGCCCGCAGCCCGGCCAGCAGGCCGTCCCGGTCCGCGGCGACCACGGCACCCCGGTGCGGGAACTGCGAGCGCGTGGTGGCCAGGGAGAGCCCGAGGTCGGCCGGGTGCAGCTCCGGCCGCTCCTCGACCAGCTCCAGCAGTCGTCCGGCCTGGCCGCGCAGCGCCTCCTCGGACCGGCCGGCGAGCACCAACGGCCTTACGGCCGGGCCCTCGTGGGTCCGCTCGGGGGCCGTCGGCGCCGGGTCGCCCTGCTCCAGGACGAGGTGGGCGTTGGTGCCGCTGATGCCGAAGGAGGAGACGCCGGCCCGGCGCGGGCGGCCGGTCTCCGGCCAGTCCCGCGTCGCGGTGGCCAGCTCGACCGCTCCGGCCGTCCAGTCCACGTGCGGCGAGGGCTCGTCGACGTGCAGGGTGCCCGGCAGGACGCCGTTGCGCATCGCGAGCACCGTCTTGATCACCCCGGCGACGCCCGCCGCGGCCTGGGTGTGGCCGAGGTTGGACTTCACCGAGCCGAGCAGCAACGGCAGTTCGCGGTCCTGGCCGTAGGTGGCCAGCAGCGCCTGGGCCTCGATCGGGTCGCCCAGCTTGGTGCCCGTGCCGTGCGCCTCCACCACGTCGACCTCGCCCGCGGCGAGACCGGCGGCGGCCAGCGCCTGGCGGATCACCCGCTCCTGCGCGGTGCCGTTCGGGGCGGTGAGCCCGTTGGAGGCGCCGTCCTGGTTGACGGCGCTGCCGCGCAGCACCGCCAGCACGGGGTGCCCGTTGCGGCGGGCGTCCGACAGCCGCTCGACCAGCAGCATGCCGATGCCCTCGGAGAACCCGGTGCCGTCGGCGCCGGCCGCGAAGGCCTTGCAGCGGCCGTCCTCGGCGAGGCCGCGCTGGCGGGCGAACTCGATCAGCAGCTTCGGCGTGGACATCACGGTCACGCCGCCGGCCAGCGCCAGGTCGCACTCGCCGCGCCGCAGGGCGGCCGCCGCGAAGTGCAGCGCCACCAGCGAGGAGGAGCAGGCGGTGTCCACGGTGACGGCCGGGCCCTCCAGGCCCAGCGCGTACGCCACCCGGCCGGTGGCCACGCTGGCCGCGCTGCCGTTGCCGAGGTAGCCGTCGACCTCCTCGGGCACGTCCTGAACCCAGGTCGCGTAGTCGTGGTAGACCATGCCCGCGTACACGCCGGTCCGGCTGCCGCGCAGGCCGAGCGGGTCGATCCCGGCCCGTTCGAAGGCCTCCCAGGAGGTCTCCAGCAGCAGGCGCTGCTGGGGGTCCATCGCCAGCGCCTCACGGCGGTTGATCCCGAAGAACGCCGGGTCGAACCCGGCCACGTCGGTCAGGAAGCCGCCGGTCCGGGTGTAGGTGCGGCCCGGGGTGCCCGGCTCGGGGTGGTAGATGCCCTCCAGGTCCCAGCCGCGGTCGGCCGGGAACTCCGAGAGCACCGAACCGCCCTCGGCGAGCACCTCCCACAGTGCCTCCGGGGTGGCGATCCCCCCGGGGAAGCGGCAGCTCATCGCGACGATCGCGATCGGCTCGTCGGGGTCGGCCGTGACCGCCACCGCGGCCGGGGCCGGGGCGGAGTCGTCCGCGTCCGCGCCGAGCAGCTCCTCGACCAGGTGCGCGGCGAGCGCGCGCGGCGTCGGGTGGTTGAACACCAGGGTCGCCGGAAGGCGCAGCCCGGTCGCGGAGTTGAGCCGGTTGCGCAGCTCCACCGCGGTCAGCGAGTCGAAGCCCAGCTCCTTGAGCGCCTTCTCCTCCTCCACGGCGTCGCCCGAGCCGTGCCCGAGCACCGCGGCGACGTGGCCGCGGACCAGGTCCAGCACGGTCCGCCGGCGGTCCTCGCCGGAGAGCCCGGCCAGGCGCCCGGCCAGACCGCCCGCCGGAGCGGCGTCCGGGGCACCGGCCGTGCG
>NZ_LFVW01001083.1:0-2011 GCF_001182915.1 Kitasatospora sp. MY 5-36 | reverse complement strand
CGCCGCCTCGTCGGCGGCGCGGACGTAGAGCACCAGGCCGACGCCCTCGGGCACGGCGCGGGCGCGCACGTGCTCCAGGCCGTCGTCCGGGGCGGCGCACGCCCACAGCGCGGTCTGGACCTCCGCGGCCGCCGCCTCTCCCGAGGGGGCGGCGGCACCGGCCGGCACGGTCAGCTGGACTGCGAACACCGCAGGTCAGGCCTGCGTGACGGCGTCGTCGGCGGGCGGGGCGTCCCAGCCGATCGACCGGGCGGAGGGGTTGTCCCAGCCGATCCCGCCACCCGGGCCCTGGGTGGCGGACGGGGCGTCGGTGGCGGTCGTACCGGCGGCGAAGGCCGGCGCGGCGGAGCCGGCGAGGGCGAGGGTCAGGAGGACGGCGGCGAGTGGACGGACGGCCACGGCGGATTCCTGTTCTGTGCGGGAACTTCGTTGGGGGATAACGCAGTTCTGGGTGTCCGGGAATTCGGGGAATGCGCGCACGGCGAATCCTCCCGTTCCGCGGGCCGCCACGGGAAGGGAATTCGGCGGGCAGGAACAGGACAGGCAGCATGCTGCAGAACCGCGAAGGGCGGCAGCGGCGGGGGCCGTTGACCGGATCATGCCCTTGCGAGGGGTTCCGGCCGGGGGAAGGATCGGCCCGGGCCGACCGGGCATACGGAATCGTCCACGGGGATCAGGGGTCGAGAAGTGCTGGAACTGCTGGGGTTGGACGCCACCACGGAAGCCGTCTACCGAGGAATGCTCGCCGACCCGGAAGGCGGGGTCGCGGAACTCTGCGACCGGCTCGGCCTCCCCGAGGCCGCCGTGCGCGCGGCCCTCGACCGGCTCGCCGACCTCACCCTGCTGCGGACCTCCCGCGAGCGGCCCGGCACCCTGCGGCCGGTCAGCCCGGAGCGCGGACTGGAGATCCTGCTGCGCCGCCAGGAGGAGGAACTCGCCCGTCGGCAGCAGGAGTTGGCCGCCTCCAAGGCCGCCGTCGCGCGGGCCCTGGGGGAGTACGCCAAGGTGCGGACCGACACCCCGGTGGGCGACCACGAACGGCTGCTCGGCCTCGACGCCATCCAGGACAAGCTGGAGGTGCTGACCGCCCGGCTGACCACCGAGGTCCTGGCGGTGATGCCCGGCGGCGCCCAGTCCGCGGCCAGCCTGGCCGCCTCCCGGCCGCTCGACGAGGACGCCCTGCGACGCGGCGTCAGCCTGCGCACCGTCTACCAGGAGAGCATCCACGACGCCCCGGAGACCCTCGACTACGCCCGCTGGATGTCCGGCCTCGGCGGCGAGGTGCGCACCGCACCGGTGCTGCCACCCCGGATGCTGGTCTTCGATCGCAGCACCGCCGTGCTGCCGATCGACCCGGAGAACACCCGGGCCGGCGCCCTGTGCACCCGGGAGCCGGGCATCGTCGCCTCCCTGGTCGCCCTGTTCGAACAGACCTGGGAGACCGCCGTCCCGATCACCGACGACCCCGACGGCGTGCCGCCGCTGACCCTGACCACCGGCGAGCGCGAACTCCTGCGCCTGCTGTCCACCGGCCTCACGGACGACGCGGCGGCCAAACGCCTCGGCGTCTCGGTACGCACCGTCCGCCGCCAGATGGCCGTCCTGATGGAACGCCTCGACGCGGCCAGCCGCTTCGAAGCCGGCCTCAAGACCGCCCGCCGCGGCTGGCTCTAGCCGCCCGGCGGGGGGTCGGCTGCTGCGGCGGCAGCGGCGGCCAGGCGGTCCACCTCGACCCATTCGTCGAGGTGGAGGCCGTACAGGCGGGCCGGGTGGTCGGCGGCGGGGTGGGTGGGGAGGAAGGCGGGGGAGTGGCCGCGGTGGAGGTACCAGGAGCCGAGGCGGACCAGGGCGGCGCGGCGTTCGGCGGCGCTGGTCTCCACGGAGCAGCGTTCGGCGGCGTAGAGGCGCAGGAGGTCGTTGAGCCGGTAGTGGTCGCGGTCCTCGGGGGTGAGCAGGTGGGCGGCGGCCAGCCGGTCGAGGACGGGCCGGACGGCGGCGGGCGGGGCGCCGG
>NZ_LFVW01001082.1:0-2013 GCF_001182915.1 Kitasatospora sp. MY 5-36 | reverse complement strand
TCCGACAGCCGGCTCTTCCCGGTCAGCCTCGGCCCTGCCCTGGCCCGACCCGCCCGCGGCCCCCGACGGCAAGGAGCCCACCGCCCACCGCCCGGGCCGCAAGGCGGGCGCCCTGGTGGTCCTGGTGGACGGCGATCCGGCGCTGTACGTCGAGCGAGGCGGCAAGTCCCTGCTGGCCTGGCCGGAGGACGAGGCCACCCGGGCGCTGGCGGCCGGGGCGCTCGCGGCCGCCGTCCGGGAGGGCGCGCTCGGCAGCGTCACGGTCGAACGGGCCAACGGCGAGCCCGCCCTGGGCTCGGCCCTCGGCCGCGCGCTGGAGGAGGCGGGCTTCCACGCCACCCCGCGCGGCCTGCGCCTGCGCCCCTGATCCACGGCCACGGAACCAGGGCCGGAAGACACCGGAGGCCGCGGGGTCGTCGACCCCGCGGCCTCCGGCCACGTCCATCACCCGATCGGCGGTGGCTGTACCTCCACCGGTCCCGCCGGCTCCGCACGCGGGCGCCGGGCCGGTCCGGTCGCGTTCCAGTCGGCGTGGACCGGAATGAGACCGAGTCCCCAGCCGCCGGCCACGAGCAGCCCCAGCGCCGCACCGTCGGTCAGCTGTCCCCGGACCACCAGGAGCCACCAGGCGAGCCCGGCCGCCGAGGCCGCCAGCACCCACCGCACCGGACGCCGTACCCGGAGGAACAGCCGCGCCCGGGCCCGTATTCGGGCCATCGGGCGCGTCTGCGCGTCTGTTCGCACGACCGCCCTCCCTTCGCTCGCTCCGGGCAGGGGCGCCCGGGAGTCGAGGCCGGGATCAGGCGGCGACCACGTCCATCGCGGCGGCCTTGGGCGACATGTTCGCCCGGTCGGTGCCGGGGGCGGGCAGCGGAACCGGTTCGAGTACCGGCCTCAGCAGATCACCTTCGGAGAGGGTGGCCATCGCCGCAAGTTCAGCGAGCGACAGTTCGTCGCTGACCTCGCGCATGACCTCGGACATCCGGACGTCGAGTGCGTCGCAGATGGCGGAGAGCAGCTCCGAGGAGGCCTCCTTCTGTCCCCGCTCGACCTCGGAGAGGTATCCGAGCGAAACCCTGGCTGCCGCCGACACCTCGCGGAGTGTGCGGCCCTGGCGCTGGCGCTGCCGACGCAGTACATCGCCCAGTAGGCGACGAAGCAGGATCATCGGTGCCTCCCTCCTCGGACTGCGGATCGAGATGTCACGACCCCACCGTACCGCCTTGCCCGCTTCGCGTGCGGGGACCCTGGTCGTGTTCACTCTGGGCTGCAAGGCCGTCCCCCTCCTTGTTCCGGTGTCGCACCCGGGTTCGCGGGCCCCTCGTGGTACCCGTAGCGACCCACCCGGCCACCGTCACGCAACTCGTTCGCCACCTGGTTTCTGCCCAACCAGGGTGTTGGATGTAACACGATCCTCCCGCTGTCCCATACCCGCGCGCCCGCCCGGCGATCCCGGTCGGTGGAGGCCCTCCCCACGGGCCCCGGTCGCGCGAAACCGGCCGGCCGTACGAACCGGCCTACCGTGCGAACCGACCGACCAGCAGCTCCAGCGCGGCGGTCACCGCTTCGTGACGGATTGTGGCACGACCGCCCGACAGCAGGGGAGAACTGACCAGAGTTCCCCCCGGGCCGGCGACGGCCAGGTGTACGGTGCCCACCGGCTGCCCGTCCTGCGGGTCCGGCCCGGCCACCCCGGTCGTCGCGAGCCCGTACGTGGCCCCCAGCAGTGCGCGCACGCCCTCGGCCATCTGTCGGGCCACCACCGGGTGGACCGGCCCGTACACGTCCAGCAGGCCCTCGTCCACCCCGAGCACCGAGGCCTTCAGCTCGGTCGCGTACGCGGTGACCGAGCCCCGGAAGGTCGCGGACGCCCCGGGGACGTCCACCAGCGCGGCGGCCAGCAGCCCCCCGGTCAGCGACTCGGCGACGGCGAGCGTGCCGCCCTCGGCCCGCAGCGCGGCGTGCGCCCGCTCGGCCAGTGCGAAGTCCCGCGCCGCCGCGTCCGGCGCCACC
>NZ_LFVW01001081.1:0-2048 GCF_001182915.1 Kitasatospora sp. MY 5-36 | reverse complement strand
GGCAGACCTCCGCGTTGCGCGACGCCGCCCACTGCTCCGACGCGCCCAGCCCGGCCCACGCGGTGGCGGCCACGGCGAACAGGTCGGCCGCCCGCAGGGGGTCGCCGCCGACCGCCGCGACGTACGCCCGCACCTCCTGCGCCCGCAGCGTCTCGGGGTGCAGGGTGCCGCGCTCCAGGGCCACGTACCGGTGGAGCTCCTCGGCCAGGCGGGTCGCGAGGGCCGTGTTCCCGGCCTCCATCGCGCCCCGGATCAGGGCCACCCGGGGCGCGTAGGCGGCCGGCAGCCTCTCGGCGGCCGTCCTTGACGACGTGTCGGCCGTATCGGTCATGGGCCCCTCGCAGGTGGTTCTCCGAACGATGGATGACGTCACGTATACCGGTCGGAGCCACCCCGGGCCGATGCCCTGTCAGCCCATCGGGTGAATCGTCACCGACCGGTCCACGGAACTCCTCCGGCGTTCGGGCCGCTCCGGTAAGGCGCCGCCCGGCCCGGCCGCCGGTCCGCGCCCCCGTGGCGTCACCGCGCCGAAATCGCCTCTTCGAGTGATCCGGGTGACGGGCCGAGTGACCCGGCTGACGGGCCGACCGATCCTGGTGACGGGCCGACGACGGGGCTTCCCGGCGCCGGTCCCGCCGTCAGGCCTGCTCCCCCGCCCGCAGCTCGGTGGCGATCTGGCGCCGGCCGGCGACCAGCGTCTCCAGCACCACCCCGAGGCCGACCAGCAGGGCCAGGCCCGCGGTGGGCAGCAGCACCGGCAGCAGCACGGGGGTGATGACGTCCCCGACCTTGGCGCCGACCAGCGTCGAGATGTCGAAGGCGCCGCCCAGTAGGGCGACCGCCGCCAGCGCGACCAGGCCGCCGCCGACGGCCGCCGCCAGGGTCTGCGGCAGCGCCTCGGTCATGATCAGCGCCAGCCCGTCCCGGGGCCGCAGGCCCATGGTGCGCAGCCGGGCGAGCACCGCCGTGCGGTCGGGGGCGGCCCGGAAGAGCGTCAGCAGGACGGCGAGCAGGGCGAATCCGGCTCCGGCGGCGGCCGCGTACCAGAACAGCCGCTCGGCGGCGTGCTGCAGCGGGTCGGCGCCGAGCGCGGCGGCGGTCTCCCGGCTGCTGTGCACCGTGTACCCGGCGGGCAGGCCGTGGGTGTCCTTGCCGGTGGCCGTGGAGCCGTCCGCGATGAGCTTGGCCAGACCGACGGGCCTGGCTCCGCCGTTGTCCCGCAGGGCCGTCCTGACCTGGTCGGGGTCGATGTCGCCGACGGCGAACCACTGGTTCACCCGCTTGGCGTCCGGCAGTCGTTCCCAGGTGGGGCCGGCGGGGACGACGACGAACGGCTTGCCCGGGTCCGGCAGCGCGGGGGTGGCGCCGACGGTGTCGGCGACGGTGAGGCGCAGGTCGTTGCCGTTGAGGGTGCGCACCCGGGACGGCCCCGCGGCCAGGTGCTGGGCCAGGTCGCGGCTGACCAGGGCGGGCACCGGGGTGTCCCGGCCGCCTGGCGTCCCGGCCAGCTTCGCCGGGTCGAACTCGCCGACCCCGAGGGCCCGGGCGATCTCGGCGTACGCCGTCGGATCGGTCACCACCACCAGGTTGGCCTCGGTGTAGTCCTGGTCGCCGCCGAAGACGCGGGCCTTGGTCTCCATCCAGACCCCGGTCGAGGTCCGGACGCCCGGCAGGGCGGCCGCGGCCTTGGTGAACGGCTCGGTCAGGGTGGCGTAGTCCGGGAGGGAGACGCCGATGTCCCCGCCCGTGGTGATGCGCGCGGCACGGGTCCGCACGTCGGAGACGGTGTCGAGCACGGTGGCGCCGAAGCCGGTCGTGGTGACGGCGATCAGCAGGGCGAGCAGCGGCAGCACGGAGGGCCTGCGGCGGCCCGAGGCGTCGCGGGCGGCCCGGGAGAGGCCGAGGAAGCCGATCAGGCCGCGGCCCCGGCCGACGAGGGCGGCCAGCCGGCCGACCACCACCGGCTCGATCCTGGCCAGCAGCAGTCCGCCGGTGACGGCGAGCAGCAGCGGCGCGGCGACCAGCAGCGGGTCCACCCCGGCCCCGGG
>NZ_LFVW01001080.1:0-2048 GCF_001182915.1 Kitasatospora sp. MY 5-36 | reverse complement strand
CACCGCGGCGCGGTGGTCGCCCGGGACCGCGAGGGCCTGCTGGACGGCCTGGCGGCCCTGGCCGCCGGCCGCGGCCCGCGCGGCACCGCCGCGACCGGGAAGACGGCCTTCCTCTTCACCGGCCAGGGCGCCCAACGCCCCGGCATGGGCCGGGAGTTGTACGACACCTACCCGGAGTTCGCGAACGCCTTCGACGCCGTCTGCGCCGAGCTGGACCGGCACCTGGAGCGGCCGCTGCGCGAGGTGGTGTTCCAGCAGGGCGAGCTGCTCGACCGGACCGGCTGGACCCAGCCCGCCCTGTTCGCCGTCGAGGTCGCCCTCTACCGTCTGGTCGAATCCTTCGGCGCGCGGCCGGACTTCGTCACCGGCCACTCGGTCGGCGAACTGGCCGCGGCCCACGTCGCCGGGGTGCTGTCGCTGGCCGACGCGGCCGCGCTGGTCGCCGCCCGCGGCCGGCTGATGGAGCAACTGCCCGCCGGCGGTGCGATGGTGGCGGTCCGCGCCACCGAGGAGGAGGTCCGGCCGCTGCTCACCGGGCAGGTCTCGCTGGCCGCCGTCAACGGCCCCGAGGCCGTGGTGATCGCCGGGCCGGAGGAGCCGGTGCTGGCCGTCGCCGCCGCGCTCGCCGAGCGCGGGCGCAGCACCCGGCGGCTGCGGGTCAGCCACGCCTTCCACTCCCCGCTGATGGACCCGATGCTGGCGGAGTTCCGCGCCGTCGCCGAGTCGCTGACCTACCACCAGCCGCGGATCCCGCTGCCGGCCGAGGCCACCGACCCCGAGTACTGGGTGCGGCACGTCCGCGAGGCCGTCCGCTTCCACGACACGCTGCTCGCGCTCGCCGAGCGGGGCGTCACCACCTTCCTGGAGCTGGGCCCGGACGCGGTGCTCACCGCGGCCGGCCGGGAGAGCCTGCCCGGCTCCGGGTTCGCGCTGATCGCCGCCCAGCGCCGGGACCGGCGCGAGGAGCAGTCCCTGGTCGAGGCGCTGGCCGCGCTGCGGCTGCGCGGCGCCGCGGTCGACTGGTCGCGGCTGCTGCCCGGCGCCCGCCGGACCGAGCTGCCCACCTACGCCTTCCAGCGCGAGCGGTACTGGCTGGAGGACGACGGGGGCCCGGTCGGCCTGGCCGGGGCCGGACTCGGCTCGCCGGAGCACCCGATGCTCGGCGCGATGGCCGAACTGGCCGACGGCACGGGCTTCCTGTTCACCGGTTCGCTCTCCGAGCGGACCCACCCGTGGATCGCCGAGCACGGGGTGATGGGCCGCACCGTCGTCCCCGGCGTCGCCTACGCCGAGCTGGCCCTGCACGCCGCCGAGCAGGTGGGCTGCGACCGGGTCGAGGAGATCACCCACCTCGCGCCGCTGGTCCTGCCGCGCGCCGGCAGCGTGCTGCTCCAGCTGCGGGTCGGCCCGGCCGACGCCGCGGGCCGGCGCCCGCTGGCCGTGCACTCGCGGCCGGAGGACGCCCCCGAGGGCGAGTGGACCCACCACGCCGACGCGGTGCTCGGCACCGGCGCCGGCGCCCCGGACTTCGACCTCCGGGCCTGGCCGCCGGCCGGCGCGGAGCAGGTCGACCTGACCGGCTTCTACCGGCGGGCCACCGAGACCGGCTTCGCCTACGGGCCGCTGTTCGCCGGCCTGACGGCGCTCTGGCGGCGCGGGGACGAGGTCTTCGCCGAGGTCGCGCTGCCCGAGGAGGGCCGTACGGCGGCCGCCCGGTTCGGCATCCACCCCGGCATGTTCGACGCGGTGCTCCAGGCGATGGCCGCCTCCACCCTGCTGGAGCGGATCTCCACCGACGAGGCCCCGCACGGCCGGCTGCCCTTCGCCTGGACGGGCGTCGAGCTGTACGCCTCCGGCGCCGCCGCCGTCCGGGCCCGGCTCACCCCGGCCCGCACCGGCGGGGTGGCCTTCGCCATCGCCGACGCCACCGGCGCGCCGGTCGCCTCGGTGGAGTCCCTGGTGATGCGCCCGGTCTCGCCGGAGGCGATCACCGGGGCCGGCACGGGCGGCCGGGACGCGCTCTACCGGGTCGAGCCGGCCGAGCTGCG
>NZ_LFVW01001079.1:0-2051 GCF_001182915.1 Kitasatospora sp. MY 5-36 | reverse complement strand
CGGGCCGCCGCCCCCGCACCGGTCCCGCCGCCCGACCCCGCCCCCGATCCCGCGCTCCCCGCGTCCACCACCGGCTCCGCCCGGTCCGGCGCCTGGACGTCCCGGCCGAGGCCGCCGAAGGCGCCGAGCGTGGTAAGCACCGTCAGGGCGGTGACGCACACCCCGCAGACCATCGCCCCGGCCGCCCGCACCAGCATCGGCAGGCGGTCGCCGGCCAGCTCGTAGGTCTCGGCGGCGCGCAGGTCGCGCCAGCGCTGTTGGGCACCCCGGGCCAGCCAGATCCCGCCGAGGGCGGCGGCCAGCAGGGGAATGACGAGAAGCGAACGAACCACGGGACGCACCACCTCTGGAGGGGGCCGCGCCGAACCGGAACCGGCGCGTACGGGAGGCGACCGCCCCGGCA
This sequence comes from Kitasatospora sp. MY 5-36, assembly GCF_001182915.1. NCBI lineage: Bacteria > Bacillati > Actinomycetota > Actinomycetes > Kitasatosporales > Streptomycetaceae > Kitasatospora > Kitasatospora sp. MY 5-36. Next base: position 1,648 of record NZ_LFVW01001079.1, on the reverse strand, counting down.
GCGGGCGCAGTCGGCCCCCAGCGTGCACAACGGGCGGACCGTCACACGACCGTGTGCCCGGCGAGTGTCGCTCGTTCACTCGAAGGTGGGACGGCGTATCGCCCCGGGAGGCGTACGGGTACCGCCCGCCGGAGCAATCCAGGAAGAACGGCCCCGCCCGGCCCTCAGCCCGCGCGCAGCGCCACCGTCATCGCCTCGACCGCGAGCAGCGGGTCCACGTTGCGGTCCAGCGCCTGGCGGCAGGCCAGCACCGCCTCGATCCGGCGCAGCGTGCCCTCCGCGGGCCCGGCCTGGGCCACCCGGTTCAGCGCCTGCCGCTGGTCCTCGTTGGCGAGCGCGCCGGTGGAGCCGAGCTGGATGGCGAGCACGTCCCGGTAGAAGCCGAGCAGGTCGAGCAGGGCAACGCCCAGGGTCTCCCGGCGGGTGCGGGTGGCCCGGCTCTTCTGCCGCTTCTCCAGCTCCTTGACCGCGCCGGCCATGCCGCGCGGCGCCTTGCTGCCCTCGGAGGCGCCGTAGGCGGCCTTGAGGTCGTCGGTCTCCTTGGCGTCCTGGGTCTCGGCGAGCGCCTCGGCATCGGCCTTGGCGGTGTCGACCAGGCGCTGGGCGGCGGTCAGGCAGCCGCCGATGTCGCCGACCTCCAGCGGGATGCGCAGCACCTCCGTCCGGCGCGTCCGGGCCTGCTCGTCGACGGCGAGGCGGCGCGAGCGCTCGATGTCGCCCTGACCGGCGAGCGCGGCGAGCCGGGCCGTCTCCGGGTCGACGCCGTCGCGGCGGACCAGGGTGTCGGCGACCGCCTCGGCCGCGGGGGTGCGCAGCACCAGCAGGCGGCAGCGCGAACGGATGGTCGGCAGCACGTCCTGGACGGAGGGGGCGCAGAGCAGCCAGACGGTGCGCGGGGAGGGCTCCTCCACGCCCTTGAGCAGCGCGTTCGCGGCGGCCTCGGTGAGGCGGTGGGCGGCGTCCACCAGGATCACCGACCAGCGGCCGCCGGTCGGGTAGCTGGAGGCGCGCATGACCAGGTCGCGCATGTCGCCGACGCCGATGGAGAGGCCGTCGGTCCGGACGTACTTGACGTCGGCGTGGCTGCCGGCCAGCACGGTGTGGCAGCCGTCGCAGAACCCGCAGCCGGGCGTGCCGCCGAGCGCGAGGTCCGGACTGGTGCACTGGAGGGCGGCGGCGAAGGCGCGCGCGGCGGTGACCTGCCCGGCGCCGGGCGGGCCGGTGAACAGCCAGGCGTGCGTCATCAGGGAGGCGTTCACGCCCTCGACCGGGGCGGCCCCGCGACCGGCCTCGATCGTCGCCCCGGCCGCCCGGGCTGCGGCGGTCAGCTGCTCGACCACCCGCTCCTGGCCCACCAGGTCGTCCCAGACGGCCACTGCTGCTCCCAAGCTCCGTACGGCAGCGCCGGTGGCGCCTCTTCCCCGCCGTCGAGCATACGTCTCCGCTCCGACACCCACTGCTCCGTCCGGGGGACGGCAAAGGGCACGGCGGACGGGAAGGCGGACGGGAAGGCCGGTCCCGCGGCGACGGACCGACACCCGACGGACCGACACCCGACGGACCGCGGCCCCACCGGCGACCGCCCGACGGAACGCGGCGGCGCCGCCGGGGACCCGCCCGGACGGCGCCGCGCACGCGTATCCGGTCA
>NZ_LFVW01000010.1:0-17196 GCF_001182915.1 Kitasatospora sp. MY 5-36 | reverse complement strand
GGCCAGCCCGACTTCTCGCGCAGACCAACGCTCCTTCCGCCGACCCGGGAGCGCCAGGAAGGCCAGGACGGCGAGGCCTCGACCGACCAGCCCGCGTGGACGCCCTCCGCGCGGCCGCCTGTAAGCCGGGCTGCGACCGACAGCTCACGCCGTGCCGACCGGAGCCCCCGTCGCATCGGGCGGCTCTCCCCTCAGCAGAGTTCCTGCAGCGCGAATGACCCGGGGCCCGCGCGCGAGAAGTCGGCCGGTCCGACTTCTCGCGCGGGCCGAGGCCCCTACCACCGAGCCGGGAGCGCCAGGAAGGCTAGCCCTCCGGCCACGACGGCGAGCCCTCGACGGCGACTCGGCCTTGCGGACCATGTGTGGCACCCCGAGCAGGTCGAGTAGGAACGGCACGGACGACGAACCTCAGCGCGCGGACGGCATCGGTCAGTTCACCGACAGACCTGCGCCCCCACAGGCGATCCGGGACAGCAGCCGGGGAAAGTGCCCGACCACATCGCGCGGTTGTCCCCTCGGCAGCGTTCCTGCAGTGCGAGCACCCCCGGGACCGCTAGCGGCGGGCTGGGAGGGCCAGGAAGGCCAGGCCTCCGGCGAGGACGGCGAGGCCGCACCAGGAGACGGTGGGCAGGCGTTCGCCGAGGGCGGCCACGCCGAGGACCGCCGCGACGGCGGGTTCGGCGAGGGTCAGGGTGGTGGCGGTCTGGGCGGTGGTGTGGCGTAGGCCGTGGCCGAAGAGCCAGTAGGCGAGGAAGGTGGTGATCACCGCGAGGTGCAGCACCACGCCTGCCCCGCGCGGCGTGAACAGCCAGCCCGTGGGGCCGCACAGCAGTACCGGGAGGACGATCAGCGCTCCGCCGCCGAACATCGCGCCCATCACCCCGCCGGAGGGGTGTCCGCCGGCGATCAGCCGCCCGCCGATCAGCGAGTAGACGGCGTACGAGAGTCCCGAGAGCGCGGCCAGGAGCACACCCGGCAGGTCCACCGTCGCGCTGCCGCCCGCGAGTTCGGGGCCGAGCACCAAGAGGGCGCAGCCGAGTACGGCCAGCGCGGTGGCCCCGGCCCAGCGTCCGCCGGGCCGTCCCTGTCGGGTGAGCCAGCCGAGCAGTCCGGTGAACACCGGCGCGCTGCCGAGCGCGATGACGGTGGCGACGGCCACGCCGGTACGGCTCACGGCCGGGTAGAAGGTCACCGGGTATCCGGCGACCGCGACGGCGCCGGCCGCGAGCAGCCACCGCTCGTGCGGTCCGCACTCGCGGGGCAGTACGCGGGCGGTGCGGTCGGTGAGGAAGAGGAGCAGCCCGCCGAGGACCAGCCCGGCGGCTCCGATTCCCGCGGCCGGGGCGCCTGCGGGTGCCAGCGAACTGGCCGTCCCGGTGGTGCCCCAGAGCACGGCGGCGGTCAGGATCGGCGCCACGCCGCCACGCGGGCGGGTGCGGCGGGGGGCCGTGGGGAGGGTGCGGGCAGGTGAGGACAAACGATTCGGCACAGTCGTGAACTTCCGTCGTCGAAGACCGTCAGGGGAACGGGTTTCCGAGAACGGGCGCACGCCGCCGGCCCACGGCGGCCACTGTCGGGCCGAGCCGGGGTCGTGGGGGGTCAAGCCACCGAAGCGCGCGCCCGATCAGGCGCTGAGCGGTGGCAGCACGACGTGCCAGTACAGGTTCACGCGTCGATGGTACCGACCGGCGGGCGTGAGAAGTCGGCCGGTCCGACTTCTCATGCGGCGAGGGCCGTTGACGCGTCCTCACCCCGCAGGAACGGTCTCCTCGCGGCAGTCGCGGGGTCCGGGGCGATGGTGGCCGCCCGCCCCACGCGCCCCCGGGAGGCCGTCACGCCCCTCCCGGGGGCGCGTCTCCTCGGCCGTGCAACCACCGGCGGCCCGCCCTCGACTTCCGGACCGTAGCGGACCGTTCATTCCTCCCTACGCTGAGTGTTGACCCCATCGGCCCACCGGAAGGACCCGCTCGTGCGCCGCTCCAGCCTCGTGCTGTCCCTGGCCCTTACCACCGTGGTCGCCTCCGCCCTGATGGCCGCCGACGTCGTGAAGGACGAGCCCTACCTGTCCGTGACCCTGCCGGTGCTCCGCGATCCGAAGGCCCAGCAGCTGCTCCACCACATGACGGACCCGGTGCAGGAGTGGGTGGAGTCCCGGGATCCGGCGGCGGCCGGCTACGCCGGGACGGTGATCGACGCGGCGAACCAGCACGCCGACATCTACTGGAAGGGCGAGACCCCGGCCCAGGTCCGTTCCCTGCTCGACGCGAACGCCGCGGACGTCGGCCCCGGCTACACCGTCGACGTCCATCCGAGCCCGTACTCCCGCGCGGAGATGCGCGCCGCGATCGACCGGTTCACGGCCGCGGTGGCGCGGGACGCGTGGACGTCGATCGGCCCGCAGGAGGACGGCACCGCCATCGCGATCACGTACGCGCCGGCGCCGGCGAAGCAGCTGACCGGCGGCGACGCGACCGTGCAGGCGTACTCCTCGCGGGCCGCCGAGATCGCCGGGATGCCGGTGTCGGCCGGCGTCGAGGAGACACCGGTGGCGCTGTCCGGCAACCGGCACTCCGACAGCGCGCCGTACTACGCGGGCGCCGAGGTGAACACCGGAAAGGCGTCGTTCTGCTCGACGGCGTTCAGCGGCTGGAAGGGCGGGACGAAGGTGGTGCTGACCGCCGCGCACTGCGGCGGCGGCCGGTACTACAACGGCACCGGCAGCTACATCGGCGACCTGGCCGCGGTCGGCAACGGCCTGGACGTCGGCATGATCGCGGTCAACGGGAACGGCGGCGGCCGGTTCTACGACGGTTCCTGGTCGGACAACGGCGGCTCGTCCCGGCACACGTACGGCGCCGGGCGGAACAACGTCGGGGACCTGATCTGCCTGAGCGGCGCCCAGTCGGGGTGGAGGTGCGACGTGCAGGTCAAGCGGGTCGACGTGGAGACGACGAACGACGAGGGTACGAAGATCAAGCCGGTGGACATCGCGGAGTCGAAGGGCGGCGACCGGCGGGCGGTCGCCGCGAAGGGCGACAGCGGCGGCCCCGCACTGGCGAACCCGTCCGGCCCGAACGGCGACATGGAGGCCCGCGGCGTGATCGTCGCCGCCCGGTCGGAGGTCGCCTGCCCGCCCGGATCGACGGCGCACCAGACGACCTGCTACGCGCAGGTGCTGTACGTGCCGATGACGCCGGTGGTCAACCAGATGGGCTTCTCGATCTCCTGAAGGCGTCATCGACGCGCCCCGAAGCGCGAGAAGTCGGCCGGTCCGACTTCTCGCGCAGGCCCCTCAGGTGGAGAGAGGGTCAGCGGCGGTGACGGCGCCCCTGGCCGCGTCGTCGGCGAACACGGCGAGCACGGCGAACTCGGCGCGAGCGGACGCCACATCCGCCGCGAAGCCCTCGTCCTGCCCGAACCGCCGGAGAACGTCGTTCAGCGCGGCTCCGTTGCCCGAGGGGGCGGCCCGACCAGCGCGACGCGGCGGCCGCCCCGGGCGTGAGCGCCGGGGCTCCTTGGCAGGTCGCACGGTCACCGCGCGGCCGGGTGCAGGCCGACGATGGGCCATCTCGGGCCGGTGTCCGGGGCGCCCTGCCAGGCCCACTGGGAGTCAGGGGTGACGGTGATGCCGTAGTCGTACAGGTCGGGGCGGCCCAACGCCTCCCACTGGGACCAGGCGGCCAGCACCTCGTCGCCGAGGCGGCGCGGCCCGCCCTGGAGGAGCTGCGGCAGCTCACCGTCGCTCCGTGCGACGAGGGTGGCCCATGACCGGTGGCCGTCGTGGATCCACGCGTTGGTGCCGTCGGCATCCCGGGCGGTGAGCAGCACGGCGTCCGGGACGGCGACGCGCAGCGCGAACCGGAGGTGCCAGTCCTCCAGGCCGACCGGGTCGCGGCTCAACGCCCTGCTGGTCTCGGGTTCGGTGTCACCGCGCACCTGCGCATAGGCGGCGGGCCCACCGTCCGGCTGGGCCGGAGCGTGCCGGTCGCCCATGAACTGGGCCAGGCCCTGGACCCAGCCGGTGGCGGACTGTCCGTCGTCGGCGACGGTGAGGGCGATGTGTCCGAGCCGGCCCCAGGGGTAGACGATCCGTCCGCCCGGTCGTACCGCCTTCACCCAGGACCAGGGGACGGTCTCGACGGCGTAGGTGGCGTGCAGCCGGTCGACCTGGCCACCCCCCGGCACCCCGCCGTCGGTGCCGTCGCCCGCCGTCACCTCGGCGTCGAGCCCGGCGGCCGCGAGCCGGGTGCGGGCGAACGCGGCCAGGCGCTCGTCGACTTCGGTGCCGACCACCAGGCCGGGCCCGGCCCGCCAGGCGGCCAGTGCCGCCGTCCAGCCCTGGCCGGTGCCGAGGTCCCACACCCGGTGCCCCGGTTCCACGCGGAGGCTGTCCAGCATGTCCGCCACCACGGAGGGCGCGGACAGCGACGAGGACGGCCGGCCGCCGTCGAGCTGGGTGACGGCCGCCGAGTAGACCCCGGAGTACAGCTCGTCCGCCCAACCGGCCGGATCCACCGCGCGGTCGACCGGCACGTAGGCCCGACCGTCCCACCGCCACAACCGGTCCGGCGCGAACCGGTCACGCGGCAGCACGGCGAAGGCGTCGCGTAGCCATGGCGAGTCGACCGGCCACGCCCCGCCCCGCTCCATCGCCGAGTCCAGGCGCGTCCGGCACCCGGCCAAGTCCTCGTCAGCGGCCACTACTTGCGGTGCTTTCCGTCGGACGGCGGCTGGGGCGGGACCTCGCCATCGGCGTTGCCGGGTGGGGGCGCTCCCTGCCCGGGGTCCGGCGGCGGCTTCTCGTGCTCACCCATCGTGGCTTCCCCTTCGGTCGGGTGCAACGGTCGGCAATCACTCTGGCGCGGCACCGCACCAGGCGGTAGCGGCGTGCGGGAGCTGCCAGGGGCGCGTGCGCGCAGGAAGTCGACCCGGCCGACTTCCTGCGCATCAGGCCCGTGACGTGTCAAAACAGGGATGCTTGCGTCCGCTCGGCTTCGCCGCCCTTGCCATCATCGTCCCCCCGCGCCGCCATGGCGCTGGCAAGATCGTCGTCGATGTACAGCACGCCGCCGTAACTCCCGCCGAGGTACCGCCGCTCGCGGTTCTCCTCCTGGCTCGGCTTGAAGTCGGCGAGGGTGAATAGCTCGGTCTCGCCGTGCTCGTTCTTCTCCACGAACCAGACCTGGTCCCGCCGCAGGACGTCCTCGCCGTCGGTTCGGCCGAGCAGGCTGGCATCGTGCGAGGTGAAGATCAGCTGGGCACCGTTCGGGTTGGTCGCGGAATCCTGGAACAGCCCGATCAGGCGCGCTGTCAGGATCGGGTGGAGGCTCGAATCGATCTCGTCCACCACGAAGGTGCCACCCCGACGGAGCGCCCCCATGAAGAGAGGTGCCTGCCGCAGCAGGGCCTGGGTGCCCTCGGACTCCTCGGAAACGTCCATCCTGACGATCCCGTCGCGCCCGCGATGGCCTATCCAGGGGCGCATGACCTCACGCGGTCCGTGCTCTTCGAGTTCCTCCAGCCGCCACGGCGGAATGCGCGTACCGTAGCGCTTCCGCAGCTCTTCCTCGTCGAGCAGCACGCGCTCCGTGCCGCATTCCGCGATCCCGAGGTCTGCGGCACGCAGGAGCGCGATGAACTCAGGGTGCCGGTCCGGGTTTTCGAGGATCCGCGCTGTACCGATGCGGCCAGGGCCCTGCATTCGCCGGCTGAACTGGAGGCTTCGGGCGAACCAGTCGTACACCGGGCGGAAGTCGTCCTGCCGGGAGCGTGCCGCGAGGGACATGAAGAGGACGTTGGGCTCGGTGATGTTCTCGACCAGCTCCAGCTCTCGCCGGTGCTGCGAGTCACCGATCTCCAGCCCGTCGACCGAACGCTCGAAGATCTTGCGCTTCCTGCCGTGGGGGAAGCTGTGCAGCCATTCGTCGACCACCCGGTCGTCGTCCACGCTGAACCCGTAGGTGTAGCGGATCCCGTCGATCAGCAGGTCCACCACGTACCAGGACGGTTCCCCGCGCGCCGCTTCTTCGAGCCGGAAGGGTTGCCGGGCCACGCCCCCGTCCGGCTCCGCGTCGCGATGCGAGCTGACGACCATCCTGGTCATGTACGCCAGGGCATCGATGATCGAGCGGTGGCATCTGTGATCCCCCCTTCGCGGGCTGTGGGGCCTTTCTGTGCAAGTGAACAGACCTCACTCGCCGAGGCCCCCGACCAGCGCGAGAAGTCGGTCGGGCCGACTTCTCGCGCGGCCGGCGGATGGCCGCGCCACCCACGACGGCCCCGGGTGTTCCGTCCCGTGAGGTCGGGGATGCGGGTGCCACCGGTGGCGTCGGCGCCGCGAAAACCCCGGCGGGGCTTCCGGGCGCTGCCGTAGGATCCGGGCCCGTGCAGAGTGACGATACGACCGGGTCCGAGAGTGTCCAGGGGGCCGAGGAGCCCAGCGGCCTCCGGGCGATCTGGGCGAACACCCTGGAGCCGGTGGCTCCGCTGCCCTGGTACCGGCGGGTGCCCCGCAGTGCCGTGATCGCGGGGGCCGTGGTCGTCGTCCTGTTCACCGCGGTGACGGTCGCGGCGGTGACCGGGTTCGGCGCGCCGACGCGGCACCGGATCGTGCTCGCGGACCGGATCGGCGACCAGGTGCGGCTCCCGGACGACGACAGCGTCCTGACCCTGCGCGCCGACTACGAGCGGCAGATGACGGCCCTGCGGCCGTACCGGGAGCTGACGGTGGCCGGCTACGGCGCCGCCGGGTCGACCGAAACCACGCTGACCGTGATCGGGCTGACCGGCAGCTTCCCGGACGTCCGGCGGGAGCTGGACAAGTACTTCGGCACGGAGACGCAGACGGCGGGCGCCCCGTCGGACGACCCGGTGGTGGTCGGGCGCCAGGACTACCCGGCCGGCCCCCTCGGCGGCGCGATGGACTGCGCGGTGCTCGACTTCCCGGCCGTGCCCCAGACCACCTGCGCCTGGGCGGACGGCAACACCGTCGGCATCGTCGTCGACGAGACGGGCGCCAGCGAGCCCGGGGAACTGGCCCGGCGCACGCTGGACATCCGGGCGGCCGTCGAGGTCGAGGAGAAGGACTGATCGACGGTCCGGCCGGAATCGTCGGACACGACCTGGAGCCGCTGAGATGAAACCCAACCTTGTGGACCCGTCGACGGTCACCACGGAGATGGCCGTGCAGGTTCGCACCTGGCGGGTCGACGAGGAGTTCAGTTGGCGCGCCGTGGCCCGGGCCGCCACCGACCTGTGGGGCTCCGGGTACGGCAGCAACCAGCTGTACGGCCGGGACCTCTGTGCGGCCGCCGCCCAGGTGCTGGGCGAGGACCCGGACCGGGAGCCGTGGAACTGACGCCCCCACCACGGGGGTTGAGCGCGAGAAGTCGGCCGGGTCGACTTCTCGCGCGGCTGGCAACGGGACCGGCGGCGGGGACGGTCAGTCCCGGTGCGGCTCCGGGGACCACCGGCCGAGCCACTGGTCGGCGCCGAAGGCCTCGAAGCGCTCCACCTCGGTGAAGCCCAGCTTCGCGGCGAGGCGCATCGAGGGGAGGTTGGCGGTCTGGGTGGCGAGCACCACCGGCTCGCCGGGCAGCACGCCGGTGAACCAGTCGAGGACCGCCGCGCACGCCTCGGCGGCGTAGCCGCGCCCCCAGGCCTGCGGCAGGAACAGGTAGCCGAGTTCGGCCTGCTCACCGACCCGGCCGAGGCGCCCCGCCTCCTTGCGGAGCAGGACCTGGCCGATCGTCTCCCCGTCGAGATCGACGGCGAAGACCCCGGGGCTCCGGCTGGGCGCCCCGGGCATCTCGCGCTCGACCTCGTCCCGCGGCTTGGGGCCACCGAGGTAGGTGTTCACCTCCGCCGAGGCCAGCAGCTCGACGAACGCCGCACGGTCCCGGGCCTCGGGCTCGCGGAGTACGAGCCGCTCGGTCCTGATCGGGGCGGGCGGCCAGGGCAGCGGGCGCATACAGGTCTCCTGATCCTCTCGGGCGCCGGTTGCCGACGCCGTCGAAGATCAGGACGCGCTCCGGCGGAGCGCCAGTTGCGCGTCTCCGCAGGTCGCGGGCTCAGCCGTGCGGGTTGGCCGGGGTGGGGAGGGCGAGTTCGCACCAGACCGTCTTGCCGATGTAGCCGTCACCGCGCAGGTGGGCGCCCCACGAGGTGGCCAGGGCGGCGACGAGTTCGAGCCCCCGGCCGGACTCGTCCTCCGGAGAGGCGTCGCACGGGGTCGGGAGGGTGGAGTTCGCGTCCGAGACCTCGATCCGGAGCAGGGAGTCGGTGGGGAGGAGAACGCGGACACCGATCATCCGGTCACGCGGGGAACGGGCGTGGCGGCAGGCGTTGGTGACGAGTTCGCTGAGGAGGATCAGCCCGGTCTCGGCGGAGTCGATGGGCACCTCCCACTCGAAGGCCTGCCGGATGAACCGGATACGGGCACGGCCGGCGCTGCGGGGGAGCCGGGGGAACATCCACTCGACGACATCGACGGGCTGAGTGAGCATCAGAGTCCTTGGGGGGTGTACGGACGGCGTCACTCGGGAGAGCTGAGTTCGGCCGTTTCACCCTTCAAGCGTCGGCAGCCGGGCATAGCCTCAACAGTTACACCGCATGTACAGCGACAGCTTGACCGCCCTGTGACCAGGGCAGGGAGGGGTACCGGCCGTGAGCGCGCCGAAGGAGAATCCGATGTCGTGGAAGTACTGCGGCGACCAGCTCAAGCGGTGGCGGGCGAAGGCCGGCGTGACCCGGGAGCAGCTGAGCCAGGCAGCCAGCTACGACATCGAGAGCGTCCGGTCGATGGAGGCAGGGAGGCGGCGGCCAACGCTCAAGATGCTTCAGGCGGCGGATGAACTGTGCGACGCACAGGGGATGCTGACGGCGGCCGAGCCTTATCTCCTCCCCGAGACCAAGCCAGCGCGCAGTGATGTCTTCTTCGACGTCGAGAAGGAGGCGGTTGCCTGCTACTTCTACGAGGCTCTTCACATCCCGGGCTTGCTGCAGACCGAGGCCTATGCCAGGGCGGTTCTCAGTAACCAGATTCCGCCTGTGGACGACGCCACCGCTGAAGAACGCCTGGCGTTCCGTCTCAAGCGGCAGGAACGGCTCGCGGAGCCCGAGGCGATGTTCAGTTTCACCATCTACGAAGCAGCCCTCCACACCTCTATCGGCGGCAGGGAGGTCATGAAGGGGCAGCTCCACCGGCTGCTTGACTTCGAGGACTCACGCAACTCCCGGATTCAGATCGTACCTATCGGGCAGCTACCCGCTACCGGCCTCGCGGGATCACTCACCATCTTGGAAACGATCAACAATGAGCAGTATGCGTATGTTGAGACACATGAAACGAACGCGCTCCACTCCGAACCACGACTCGTGGGCAGGCTCAGCCGACGCCACGCGATGATCCGCGCGCAGGCCCTGAACGCGAAGGAATCAGCACAGCTCGTCCGAAAGACACTGGAGCAACTATGAACACCACCAAACCGTGGCTCCGCTCTAGCTACAGCGACCACGACTACGGCAACTGCGTCGAGGTCGCCTCCTCCCCCTCCGCCATCCACGTCCGCGACTCCAAGGACAAGGCCGGCCCGACCCTCACCTTCTCCCCCGAGGCCTGGTCCGCCTTCGTCGCCTTCGCCTCCGAAGCTCAAGCAGCACGAGCCGAGTGACCCCTTAATGGAACGGTGAGGTAACTACCTCCCAACCACCCTCATACGCAGCACATATGACTTATCGTCACGACTACACCACAGCCGGTTCCCCCGTGTAGCGTGCGCACCAACGAAACAACCCCCGCCGGTGCGCCAACACCGAACGGGGGTCTGACCGGCACGATCGAAAGCGAAGTTCGATCCTGTGGCTACCCACGACGATACCGCCATGGCCACCCCTGGGTACGGCAAGCAGTCCGCCCCGGAGCAACTCCCCCGCTCCGCGCGCGACTTCGCCCACCTCCCGGCCCGCGAGGCCTACCTCGCCTCGCTCATCGACCGCCTCCCCGACGGCGCCGCCATGGACGCGAAGACCCTCGCCGTCCTCCAGCCCCACTACGGGCAGATGGCCTGCCGCTCGGCCCTCACCAAGCTCTCCACCGCAGGTCACCTGCGCCGCGTCCGCGAGCGCCTCGACTCCCGCCAGTGCCGCTGGGTATTCCGCACCTACTTCTCCCGGACGCCCCGCTCCGACGGCTGGTGGGCGCACTTCCTCTCCACCGGGGAGGCGTCAACGCCCGCCGCACCCGATCCCCCCAGGGAGCGAACGCTCAACCGCACCTCCCCCACTTCGGCCGCCTATGCCGCCCTCGCCGGCCTCGGCCTGGTCGACCCCCGCCTCGCCCTCTCCGCCGCCGACTGCGCCGCGCTCGAACCGCTCGCCGCCGAGTGGCTGGACCGGGGGACCACGCTCCCCCTCTTCACCGCCGCGCTCACCGCGAACCTGCCGCCGGACATCCACAGCCCGGCGGGCTTCACCCGGCGCCGCCTGATCGACAAGCTGCCACCCGAACGTCCGCAGGCCCCGCGACCCCCACAGCCGGTCCCCATCCCCGAGTGCACCGACTGCCGCACCCCCTGCCGCCCGCACGCCCTCCTCGGCGGCCTCTGCCGCGCCTGCCGCAGCACCCCCGGCACCCCACCGGCCGCACCACCCCGCCCGGGCGCCCTCTCCCCGGCCGCCGTCCACCGCCACGCCGCCCGGATCCGCGACACCCTTCGCGATCACAACAGCCAAGCGGTGCACATCCGTTGACATGTCGACCGAAGCGGACAGGGCCCTAGACTTCCTATAAACAGATTGGGCGAGACGCATGGCGGGTGAGCGTTGGACGAACGACAGTGGGCCTTCTACGAGGGCGCGGACGGATCGACGCCGGTGCGCAAGGACTTGGAGAAGGCCCGTCTCGCGTCCCACGAGGAGACCAAACTCGCCGTTCTGATGCGGCGGGTCCAGGAGAGGCAGACCCTGCCGGGCGACGTCAAGAGCCTCGGGAGCGACCTCCTTGAGGTTCGGCTCACCGGCAACCGCCGCATCTTCCGACTCCTCTACGCCGAGGAGGCCGACGGTCTCGTACTCCTCGCGCTGTCCTTCTTCCAGAAGAAGACCCAGAAGACCCCGCCGAGCGAGCTCAGCACAGCTGAGAGGCGCCTCAAGGATTGGCGGAACCGTAACCCAAAAGACTGAGCACCCGGTTCTCGGTATCGGCTTTGGGCGATACTGTTGAATCAACGGGAGGGTAGGGAGACCATGGCACCCACACTGCATGATCTACTCGGCATCGACCCGGACGACCCCCACACCGCAGCGGGCCTGGAAGACGCCGAGGCCTACGCCGCACTGGTGGAGACGCTCGTCGTGGCCCGCCAGAAGCGCGGCCTCACCCAGCGCGAGGTCGCGCAGCGCATGGGGACATCCCAGTCGACCGTCTCCGAGTTCGAACGCGTCGGAGGCGACGCCCGCTACTCCACCCTGCAGCGTTACGCGCGGGCCGTCGATGCCCGGCTCCACAGCATGGTCGACCACACCTGCTCGGCCGTCGCACCTGCCTGGCAGCCGGCCCCCGTGGAGGTCGAGGTCCACGTGGCCGTCCGCGAACGGGGGCCCGGGCCACGACCCGCGGCCTGGGAGCCGGACAGCCAGAGGCCGGTGACGGCGTGATGGCGGGTCGGTCCACCGACAGGCCGACTCGGCGATTCGCGTCCGTCGGCGAGATCACCGAGGCCGCCGAACTCCTGGACGTCACGTTCCTGGAGGTCTCAGGCCGTCGGCTCTTCGACCAGCAGGAGGATCGCGAGGAGGCGGAGAGCCGGACGACACTCCTCACATGGCTCCGCGAGCGGGACGGCGGAACCGTCCTGGAAGTGCGGTGCCGCCTTGAGCTGGCCGGCACCCAGGCGGACTTCGCCGTCGATGCGACGGCCGCGTTCTCCGTCGGCGAGCCGTTCGAACTGGCGGAAGACCTCCAGCGGCAGTTCATCGAGCAGATCGGGGTCACCGTGCTCTACCCGTACCTGCGGGAGTCGCTGCACAGCACCGCGACGAGGCTCGGCGTCGACACCCCGATGCTCTCGCTGCGCAACCCCTGGCAGCCGACGAAGTAGGCAAGCAGGCCCGTGATCATGAATATTCACAGGCGGCAGCGTTAACCTATGCAAAATCCAAAGGTGAACTACGTAACATGCCTTGCATTCGAAGTCATCTGGTTTGCCCGCATGCTGAGATCCATGCGATAGTCGAAGCAGCCCAACGGCGGGCGACACCGCACGCCGCCCTGGGTTGATGACTTCGGCGGGCCCGACCTGGCACTGCCGACGCCCATCGCGCGGCACGCACCCCCTTGGCCGGCGCGATGACTTGCAAGGGCCCCCGCCCGCCGGACCACGGCGAATCCGGGGGCCCTGCGCGTTTCCCCACAAAAAAAGCGCCGACCGGCCGGACGCCTCAGCCCCGCTCGCGCACCTTCAGCTCGAACCAGACACCCTTGCCCCGCGGCAGCAGGTCCGCGCCCCAGCGATCGGCGAGGTCGTCGACGACCCTCAGCCCCCGCCCGCGCTCGTTCACCGGCTGAGGCTCGGCGAGGATCATGCAGGGCAGCGCCCGGGAGGAGTCCCGGACCTCGATCCGGAGCCAGCCGGGCTTGCGGCTGACGTGCAGTCCGATGGTGCGGCCGGCCGCGTGCCGCACCGCGTTGGACACCAGCTCACTGGTGAGCAGTTCCCCGGCCTCCAGGTGCTGGTGGAGCTCCCAGGACTCCAGGACCGAGAGCACCAGCCGACGGGCCACCGGGCCCGACTCCGGCCGGGAGGGCAGCCGTACCTCGTTGGGCGCGGACTGGTCGCACAGTCTGCTGGAATACATCTCCTCCAGCTCCGCGGAGGTGAGCCGCTCCAACGCCGAGAGCCCGCCGCCCTGGACGTCGATCCAGGACACTTCGGCGACCACGCCGGCCCCGGAAACCAATGACTGATCTGCTTCGCCCCAACCCGCCATGCGGACCATCATTGCGGAACGCAAGCAGCCGCGTACGGACAATGAGCAAACGATCTCTCCGCGTCGGCATATGCCGGATGCAAGAAGGGGTCCCCCCGGGCCGACTTCCGTCAATCCCGGGTTGACCCCTCCCCCACCTCAGCGGCGGTTTACCAGGCGCTCCACGGGACGTTCCAGCCGCTCAGCCCGTTCGACGGGTCGAGCGTCTCCTTCCGGATCGAGTTCTTCACGATCATCACGTCACCGATCAGCGAGCCGTCGTAGAACTTGCCCGCCGACGTGCCGGAGCCGCCGCCCTCGACGTCCTTGAGGCCCACGCAGCCGTGGCTGACGTTGTCCTCGCCGAAGGTCCTGCTGCTGCTCCAGTAGTTGCCGTGCACGTACGTGCCGGAGTCGGTGAGCCGCATCGAGTGCGGGACCTGGAGGTCGTACGGCGCGCCGGTCATGCCGGGCATACTGCTGGACTGCATCCGCACCACGCCCTCCTTGGACATGACCACCATCGTGCCGTTCCAGGTGGGGTGTTCGGGTGCGCCGGCGCTGATGTCGATCTCGCTCGACTGGCCACCCTGTACGACCGTCATCTTGTGCGCAGCGGCGTCAACCGTCGAAATCTGGGACCGCCCGATCGTGAAGGGCTCGTCCCGGTCCGCGCCGTACACCCCGGGGGCGATCTCGACGCTCTTCAGCCGGTACTTGACGGTCACCTTGGTGTCCGGCGCCCAGTACTGCTCGGGGCGGAAGTCCAGCCGGCGGTCGCCGAACCAGTGGCCCTTGACCACGGTGCCGTTGCTGGTCTCGAAGCTGATGCCGCGGGCGACCTCGTCCCGGTTCTTCACGTCCTTGCTGAAGTTCACCGAGACGATCATGCCGACGCCGTACGTGGCGTTGTCGTCCACGTTGTCCGAGGCCTTGGCGAGCGCCGTCGGGGTCAGCGTGGTGAAGTCGCTGTCCGCCGTGGCGACCGCGCCGTCGGCGTCCGCGGCCATCGCGCTGACCCGGTAGGCGGTGCCCACCTCCAGGCCCGCCGCGGGCGTCCAGGAGGCGCCGTCGGCGGAGATCGTCCCGGGGACCTCCTTGCCGGTCTTGTCACTCACCTTGACGGTGGTCAGCTTGCCCCCGGTCGCGCCGACCTTGAGCGCGTTCGGCGCCACGTCCACCGAGCCGGCCTTGGGCTCGATGCTCACGGCGGCCGTGGAGACCTTCGGCGTCTTGCTGCTGGGCGCCGCCTCCGTGGGCTTGGCGCTCGCCGCGCCGGCCGCCAGATCGGCCTTGGCCGCGCTCCCCCCGCCCCCGTTCCCCCCGTTTGCCCCGCTGCCCCCACCGCAGGCGGCCGTCAGCGCCATCGCCCCGCCGACCAGACCGACGGCCACCACTCTGCGTATCGACCTCATCGTCGATTCCCTCCCTCAGAAGATCCGAGAAACTCCCCGTGGACCCGACGGACCCGACCGGTATACGCAACCGGCCACCGGAAAGGTTGCGCCATGCGCGGGGCTGCTCGCCCCGGAAACCGCGGCGGCCCGACCCCAACGAGTGAGGACCGGGCCGCACGACGGACGACAGACGCCGAAGGGGCCTACCAGGCGGCCCAGTCGACGTTCCAGCCGCCGAGCCCGTTGGAGGGCGCGACGGTCTTCTCCTTGGTGTTCACGACCTTGATCGGGTCACCGATCATCGAGTCGTTGAAGAACTTGCCGGCGACGGAGGAGTCGCTGCCGCCCTTCACGTCCTGCATCGACACGCAGCCGTGGCTGGCGTTGGTCTTGCCGAACGGGCTGGCCCAGTAGTTGCCGTGCACGAAGGTGCCGGAGGTGGTCAGCCGCATCGCGTGCGGCACGTCCTGGATGTCGTACTCGCCGCCGAGACCGACGGTCTGCGAGTTCATCCGGGTGACCTTCTCCTTGGACATGACCACCATCGTCCCGCCCCAGGACGGCGTGGCGTCCGCGCCGAGGGTGACCGGCAGGGTGGTGCTCTTGCCGTCCCGCTCGACGGTCATCTGGTGCGCCTTGGCGTCCGCGGTGGAGACCATCGACCGGCCGATGGTGAACGGCTCGTCCTTGTCCACGTCGCCGTAGATGCCGGGGGCGACCTCGACGTTCTTCAGCCGGTACTTGACGGTCACCTTGGTGCCCGGCGCCCAGTACGCCTCCGGGCGGAAGTCCACCCGGCGGTCGCCGAACCAGTGGCCCTTCACCACGGTGCCGTTGCTGCTCTCGATGGAGATGCCCTTGACGACGGCGTCCTTGTTCTTGACGTCCTTGTTGAAGTTCACCGAGACGATCATGCCGACGCCGTAGGTGGCGCCGTCGCTGATGTTGTCGTTGGTGGAGATCTTCTTCTCGGGCGTCAGCGTGGTGAACGAGGTGGTGGACGCGGCCACCAGGCCCTCGCCGTCCTTCGCCTGGGCGTTCACCTTGTACGCCATGCCGACCGCGAGCGCGCCCGCGGGCTTCCAGCCGGAGCCGTCCGGGGTGATCGCGCCCTCGACCGGCTTGCCGTCCTTGTCGGTCACCTCGACCGTCGTCAGCTTGCCGTTCGAGACGGACACCTGCAGCCCGTTCGGCGGGACGTCCAGGGCACCGTCCTTCGGCTCCACGGCCAGCACCGCGGCCGAGGGCTTCGGCGTGGCCGACCCGCCCCCGTCCGCCGCGGCCGAGGCCGCGCTGCCGCCGCCCGAACCCCCCGTACCGCCCGAACCACTGCCCTTGTCGTCGCCACAGGCCGCGGTGAGCAGCAGTACCCCGCCCATGACCAGCGCCATCGCACTCTTCCGCCCGTAGCGGTTGGTGGTGCGTATCGCGGTGCCGGCCGTCTTCCCCGTCTTCACGGTTTCTCCCCTCCCGGTATTCACTCTCTTGACGCGTTGAGTGCCCCCGTGAGTTGCACCGGACGTGGATCTTTCCGGGCCGGGCTGCGGGCGCGCCGGAGCAGGATAGCTAAGCCGTCCGAGTGAATCCTGAGAGGAGTCGGTTGACGCGGGCGTGAAACCGTGGTGAAGACAGGACGTAACGGGCGAACGGGACTTACGGCAGCGCCGAAGCCGACGGAGGAGCCGCCGAAGCGGACGCGGTGGCCGTCGCCCCCCGCCCCAGCGCGCTCCCCGCCACCCACTGCTCCCACGGCACGTTCCAGCCGTTCAGCCCGTTCTGCGGCGGCACGAAGTCCCCGGACGAGGCCTTCACCTCCAGCACGTCCCCCTCCAGGGTGTGCTCGAACAGCCAGCCCGCCGGGGAGTCCTTGCTCGCCCCACCCTTGACGTCGGAGAGCCCGATGCAGCCGTGACTGGTGTTGGCGGCGCCGAACACCCCCGGGTCCGCCCAGTAGTTGCCGTGCACGAAGGTGCCGGAGGCGGTCAGCCGCATCGCGTGCGGGACGTCCTTGATGTCGTACTCGTCGCCCATGCCGACGGTCTGCGAGTTCATCCTGGTCACCTTGTACTTCTCCGACACCACCATCACCCCCCGGTAGGTGGAGTGGTCCCGGCTGCCGCCGGAGACCTTGAGCACCCGGACCACCTTGCCGCCCTGCCCCGCCCGGACGGTCAGGGTGTGGGCGTCCAGGTCGACGGTGGAGACCTGCGCCCGCCCGACGGTGAAGTGCAGCTCCCGGCTCTGGGTGCCGTACTCCCCCGGCGCGCCCTGCACGTCCTTCAGCCGCAGCGCCACCGTGACCCTCGTCCCGGCCGCCCAGTACGCCTGCGGGCGGAAGTCCAGCCGCTGCCCGTCGAACCAGTGCGCGGCCACCGGCACCGGCGGATCGGCGGTGACCTGCACCGCCTTCTCCACCGCCGCCCGGTCGGTGATCGGACGGCTGAACCGCAGCGAGACCGGCATCCCGACCCCCACCGTGGAGCCGTCCTCCGGGGTGAAGAACGCCACGAAGGTGTGCGTCGGGGTGACGGTCGTGAACGCCGAGTGCTGCGCCGCCCGCTGCCCCTGGTCGTCCTCCGCCACGGAGTCCACCGTGAAGGCCGTCCCGAGCGGCAGCGGCCCGTCCGGCACCCACTCGCCGCCGTCGGCCGCGATCGTGCCCGGCACCTCCGTGCCCTTCCCGTCCGCCAGCCGCACCGAGACCAGCCGCCCCTGCGCCACCGTCACCCGGACGGCCCCCTCGGGCCGCACGTCCTGCGCCCCGTCCACCGGCTGCACCGAGAGCACCGCCCGCGAGGGCGCCGCCGGGGCCGTACGCCCGCCCGGCCCCACC
>NZ_LFVW01000107.1:0-4628 GCF_001182915.1 Kitasatospora sp. MY 5-36 | reverse complement strand
CCCCGCCAGTCGCGTGTGACCGGGCGTGCGGCGGGCTCGGCGACGGGGGCCGCCACGGCCTGGGCGGGTGCGGCCGCCGTCCCCTCGGCGGCCACCCCCTCGGCCCGTGCCGCGGTGCCCTCGCCGGTGCCGGCCGGCTCCGGTACGGACTCCGCCATGCTCAGCAGCCCGTGGAGCTGAAGCTCAGCCGCAGGTTCGGCAGTTTGAACCCGACGGCGGTGCTCGCGTAGTTGTGCTGGTTCAGGTGGGTCAGCGTGACGTGGTCGGCCTGCTGGCCGAACACGCCGGGGTTGCCCTTCCCGACCGGGCCGGCCTTGGTGTACGTGCTGGCGTCGCCGCCGATCTCGATGTTCTTGAACTCCGCGTCGCCGGACAGCATGTCGGAGTCGGTGGTGAGGTCGGAGGCGGTGACGGGGGTGCCGCCGTCGCCCGCGTGGATCACCAGGTTGATGCCGCCGAGGTCGACGCTCTGGCACAGGTTGGTGATCTCGGCCTTCTTGATCGCCGACACCGCGACCAGCACCTGGCCGCCGGTGGAGCCCGCGTTGGGGCTGTCGGGGATCATCGAGTCCAGCGAGCCGAACTGGGCGAAGCCCTCGCCGTCCAGCTTGTCGGCGGTGATGGTGAACGGCATGCCGGAGATGGAGAACTGGGCGGCGAGCACGCCCTGGGCGGTGAGCGCCATCAGGACGCCACCGGCCGCGATGGCCGGTACGGCCATCAGGGCGCTGCGCTTCAGCCGGACCCGTCCTCTTCTCGGCCCGCTCGGCGTCTGCGGGGTCTCGGCCGCCGTGGCGGCGTCCTCGGACATGGCCATGTGTGTGCTCCCTGTGGGTGGAATGGGTGTGCAGGCACTTGGCACGTTGTCCTGGCGCGGACAGCGTTCCCCGGCCCGACCGGGCTGTCCGCCCCTCGGCAGCGGGGCGGACCGGTCGGCGCCGGTAGGTAACTGGGAAGCTACTGCCCGGTATTGGCCGGGTCAATACAGGTGCACGAAGGATCTTCACCAATCCGCGACCCGCTTCGGCCAGTCCCGCACCCCCAGCCGCTCGGCCGCTTCCGCCGGGCCGAGGAAGGGCGACAGGCAGAACAGGCTCAACAGCGGCAGGAGCTCCAGTAGTTGTTCGGTCCGGCCGGAGTCGATCCGCCGGTAGATCGCGCTGTAGACGCCGCCGACCACGGCGTCCACCATCTCCTTCGACCCGACCCCGCCCGGAAGTTGGGGCACCTCGGCGAAGAACGAGCGGAACCTGGTCAGCAGTTGGGCCCGCTCCCGGCGGCCGGCCGGACCGACCGCCTCGATCTCGATCACCGCCATCGTGGCGAACGCCGGTGTCCCCGCCAGCAATTGCAGCATCACGCCGAGCGCCTTCCGGATGCCCCGGCACCAGTCGGATTCGGCCGCGAAGGCGGCCGCCATCCGCCGGATCACCACACCGGTGCCGTGCCGGTGCGCGGCCAGGAAGGCGTCCTCCTTGCCGTTGAACAGCTCGTAGAAGACCGGCCTGGTCACGCCCGCCGCGCGGCAGATGTCGCTGATCGTCGCGTGCTGGTAGCCGCGCTCGGCGACGGTCCGCACCAGCCCGTCCAGGAGTCGATCGCGCTGGGTCGCGGCGACCACGCCGGCGGGCAGCCGGCGCGGGCCCGGCTTGATCGAGCGGGCCGGATCGCGGCCGGTCCGGGCACCCGGCAGCAGGACCACGTCGGCTCCGCGGAGGTGTTTCCGATCCATCACCAACTCCTGTGTCCTGTATTGACATTGATGGAACACCGGGTTTACAACACTGACAGGTTTCCAACCGGCGGGCCAGCAGGCGCCCACCGGCCGGACCTCCGGGGGCTCCGCGGACCGGGGCGAAAGCCCGGGCCACGGGACCACGGCGGGGACGGGACCGCGACGGTGGCAGTCGTCGAGGGCCCCGACGGCACCGCACGTCCCCGACCGAACGGCGCGGTGCCGCGGTGTTCCACGCCGCCGTCCGTACGCAAGGCCACACGCAAGGCCACACGCAAGGCCGCACCGCAGCTCCACCGCACCGCCGTACCACCGCAGTTCCACCGCACCGCCGTACGCCCACCCTCGCGTACGTCCGCACCGCCGTACCGCACGGACGGGCCCGTGGCGCCGGGCCCGCCCGCCCTCGGCATGGGCCGAGGCATCCGGTGTGAAGACCGGAGCGCGGCCCGGAGCGCGACCCGGGGAACGGTACGAAGTCTCCGGTACGACGTCTCCGGCACCCGTCACGCCCCTCCCCCGTCGTGCACACCACCACACCCGCACGCCGGGTTTCCCCCACCCCCGTCCACCGGACGGAGAGAGGTACCCTCATGCGCATCAGCCGCACCCTCGCCACCGCCGCCCTGGCCGCACTCGCCCTCACCGGCGCGGCCGTGACCCCCGCCCAGGCCGCCGGCGCGGTCCTGACCACCGGAAGTCCGAGCGGCCCGGACGTCGCCGTCGGCGACGTGCTGACCGCCAACCTGGTCTCCGGCACCACCGCGAACTTCAACAACAGCGCCACCGGGTCGACCGGCGTCAAGTGTGCCGCCTCCTCCTTCTCGGCGACCGTCACCGCCAACCCGGCCGCGCCGGGCAGCGCCGTCGAGCGGCTCGACACCCAGACCTTCGGCTCCTGCACCTCCAACGTCATCGGTGTCACCGGCGTCAAGAGCGTCACGGTCACCAGCCTGCCGTTCACCAACACGGTCAGCGACGCCCCTGGCAACCCGGTCAAGCTCACCCCCGGCGCGGCCGGCGTGATGGGCACCACCGTGGTGCTCAACACCATCCTGGGCAGCATCAGCTGCAACTACCAGAACAGCACCGGGATCAACGGCACCACCTCGAACACCGGCAACACCATCGGCTTCGCCGGCCAGCCGTTCGCCCTGGTGTCCGGGCCGAGCCTGTGCTTCTCGACGGGCTACTTCAGCGCCACCTACGGCCCGGTGCTCGACAGCTCCGTCGCCGGCAGCCCGGCGCTCTTCGTCAACTGACGCCGGGGCCCCCACGGCCCGTCCTGACGACGGCGGCGTACGGCACCCTCACCGGGCCGTACGCCGCTGCGCCGGACCCGTCCCCGAACCGGAACGCCCGCCCCCGACCCCGGACGCCCGTCCCCGAGACAGCGAAGTGACCGGCCGGTAGGGTGGCGCCGCACGAAGACGGCGAACCGGAACGGGGCAGGCGGATGAGCGACGACGGCGGGCACGGCACGGGCTTCTTCACCTCGGTGGCGGACGCCGCCGAGCAGTTGGCCGCCACCGGCTACCTGGCCTCCACCGCCGTGGCCACCACCGTCTTCCTCGCCGACCGGCTCGGCAAGCCGCTGCTGGTCGAGGGCCCGGCCGGGGTCGGCAAGACCGAACTCGCCAAGGCGGTGGCCGCGATCGGCCGCGCCCGGCTGGTCCGGCTCCAGTGCTACGAGGGCATCGACGAGGCCCGCGCGCTCTACGAGTGGAACCACGCCAAGCAGCTGCTGCGGATCACCGCCGGCCGCGACGAGGGCTGGCAGGAGGCCCGCACCGACATCTTCGGCGAGGAGTTCCTGCTCGCCCGCCCGCTGCTCACCGCGATCCGCGGCGAGGAGCCGACCGTGCTGCTGATCGACGAGATGGACAAGGCCGACGTCGAGGTGGAGGCGCTGCTGCTGGAGGTGCTCAGCGACTTCCAGGTCACCGTCCCCGAGCTGGGCACCATCACCGCCGAGCGCCGCCCCTTCGTGCTGCTCACCTCGAACGCCACCCGCGAGCTCTCCGAGGCGCTGCGCCGCCGCTGCCTCTTCCTCCACCTCGACTACCCCGAGGCCGAGTTGGAGCGCCGGATCGTCCGGCTCAAGGTGCCCGGACTGGACGAGACGCTGGCCGAGTCGCTGGTCCGGGTGGTCGGCGCGCTGCGCGCGATGGAGCTGCGCAAGGCCCCGTCCGTCGCCGAGACCATCGACTGGGCCCGCACCCTGCTGGCGCTCGGCGCCGGCACCCTGGACGAGACGGTCGTCCGGGACACCCTCGGCGTGATCCTCAAGCACCAGGACGACGTCCGCAAGGCCGCCCAGAAGCTCACCCTCGCATGACGACGCCCCGGGAGGCCGACACCGCCGCCCGCCTCACCGGCCTGGTCCGCGCCCTGCGCGGGCACGGCCTGCGGATCGGCCCGGCCGAGACGGTGGACGCGGCCGCCGTCCTGGACGTCCTCGGCTTCGCCGACCGCGAGCAGATGCGGGCCGGCCTGGCCGCCGCCCTGCTCCGCTCGGAAGCCCAACGGACCGTCTACGACGCCGCCTTCGACCTGTTCTTCCCGCTCGGCGTCGGCACCCCGGAGGCCGTCCGGGCCGACCCGCCGCCCGTCCCCGACGACCCCGAACCGCCGCGCTTCGGCCGCCCCGACCCGCTGCGGGAGCAGCTGCGCGAGCGCCTCGCCGCCGCGCTGGCCGCCGACGACCGCGCCGCCCAGGCCCGGCTGGCCGGCGAGCTGATCGAGGCCTTCGGCCGGTA
The DNA here is from genome assembly GCF_001182915.1 of Kitasatospora sp. MY 5-36. Taxonomy (NCBI): domain Bacteria; kingdom Bacillati; phylum Actinomycetota; class Actinomycetes; order Kitasatosporales; family Streptomycetaceae; genus Kitasatospora; species Kitasatospora sp. MY 5-36. The sequence goes on along the minus strand of NZ_LFVW01000107.1, from coordinate 134 downwards.
CGGCACCGGAGGCTCCCCCGGCAGCGGGGGCTCCCCCGGCTCCGGCGGCTGGTCCGCCCAGCAGGCGCTCGGCCGGCTCGCCCCCGAGACGCTGCTCGCCCGCGTCCTCGCCGCCCTGCGCGAGCGGCCCGGCG
>NZ_LFVW01001078.1:0-2051 GCF_001182915.1 Kitasatospora sp. MY 5-36 | reverse complement strand
CGTCCCCCGCCCGCCGCGCCGCCAGCCGGGCCACCCGGGCCGACTCCGGGTGGTAGGCCGCCACCCCGACCCCGGACAGCGCCACGAAGGCCAGCGTCAGCCCGTACGAGCCGCCCACCCCGCTGAGCGCGATGCCCGCGCCGCCCAGCAGCGTGCTGACCGGCAGCAGCCAGGGCAGCGGCCGGCGGTCGGTGAGCGCCCCGAACAGCGGCTGCGCCACCGAGGAGAGCAGCGAGGCGGCGAGCACCACCCCGGACACGGCGGCGTACCCGTAATGGCGCTCGGCCGCGAAGAACGGCACCAGGGCCGCCACCGCGCCCTGGTAGACGTCCACACAGGAGTGCCCGACGGAGAGCAGGAGGATCGACCTGCGGTCGGAGGATCGTTTCGGCATGCCGCCAGCCTCGGGCCCGCACCCGCTGTCGGACTTCCGATAACCTGCCATCCGATGCCGAGAATCCGCCACGATCCCGTCGCCTCGCGCCATACACCCGTCGCCTCGCGCCACACTCCCGTCGCGTCGACCGAGGCCCGCCTGCTGCCCTCCGGCGGCGCCATCGACGCGCACCGGCACGACGACCACCAGATCGCCTATGCCGCCCGCGGCGTGGTCGGCATCACCACCGACGCCGGCTCCTGGGTCGCCCCCGGCGACCGCGCGCTGTGGATCCCGGCCGGCACCGTCCACGCCCACCAGGCCCATGGCGAACTCGAACTCCACCTGGTCGGCCTGCCCGCCGACAACCCGCTCGGCCTCGACCGCCCGACCGTCCTCGCCGTCGGGCCGCTGCTGCGCGAACTGATCGTCGCCTACACCCGCACCCCCGACCAGGACACCCCCGAACGCGCCCGGCTGCGCGCCGTCCTGCTCGACCAGCTGCGCGCCTCCCCGCAGAGCCCGCTCCACCTCCCCCCCCCCGCCACGCCCCTGCTCCGCGCCCTGTGCGCGCTGCTGGAGGCCGACCCGGCCGACGGCCGTACGCTCGCCGAACTCGGCCGCGCCGTCGGCGCCAGCGACCGCACCCTCTCCCGGCTGTTCCGCGCCGACCTCGGCATGACCTTCCCCCAGTGGCGCACCCAGCTGCGGCTGCACCACGCCCTGGTGCTGCTCGCCGAGGGCCTGCCCGTCACCACCGTGGCGCACCGCTGCGGCTGGGCCTCCGCCAGCGCCTTCATCGACGTGTACCGCCGAGCCTTCGGACACACCCCGGGCGGGCGCGCGCCGCGCTGAACGCCGTTGTCCGTACCGCGTGGCAGGCTGGGGGCATGTGCGGCCGCTTCGTCTCCACCACCACGCCCCAGGACCTCGTCTCCCTGCTCGGGGAGCTCCGGTGGGACCCGGCCGAGACCTTCGCGCCGAGCTGGAACGTCGCCCCGACCGACCCGGTCCCGGCCGTCCTGGAACGCGTCGACCGGGACACCGGCGAACTGCTGCGCCAACTGCGCCCGCTGCGCTGGGGCCTGGTCCCGTCCTGGGCCAAGGACCCGTCCGGCGGCGCCCGCCTGATCAACGCCCGCTCGGAGACCGTCGACACCAAACCCGCCTTCCGCAAGGCCTTCACCACCCGCCGCTGCGTGATCCCCGCCGACGGCTACTTCGAGTGGCGCGAGGTCCCCGCCGCCGCCGACCGGAAGAAGTACAAGCAGCCCTACTTCCTCAGCACCGGCGGCCTGATGCTGATGGCCGGCCTCTACGAGTTCTGGCGCGACCCCCCCCGCCCCGAGGACGACCCGCTCGCCTGGCTCGCCACCGCCACCGTCATCACCACCGACGCCACCGACTCCGCCGGCCGCGTCCACGACCGGATGCCCCTCACCATCGCCCCCGACGACCTCGCCACCTGGCTCTCCCCCGCCCACACCGACCCCGCCGAACTCCACCACCTGCTGCACAGCCCCGCCGACGACACCCTGCGCGTCCGCGCCGTCCCCACCACCGTCAACAGCGTCCGCAACAACGGCCCCCACCTGCTGGACACCGCCCCGGACCCACTGGGCCTGGCGGACTGAGGCCGAACCAGGGAGATTCCCAATGATGTTGTCAAGCCAGG
>NZ_LFVW01001077.1:0-2064 GCF_001182915.1 Kitasatospora sp. MY 5-36 | reverse complement strand
GGCCGCCGGCCCGGCACGGCGGTCTCCGGGCGCCGTCCCCGCGCCACCGCGAGCCGGTCGGCCGCCGGCCCGGTTCCGGGCCCGGGACCAGCGCGGGACTCGCGTCATGATCTCGATAGGATCTCGTCCGTCCCGGCCGTTATGGTGACCGGGGCACGGGCCGCGATCACCGGCTACGGGCGCGCACCGGGCGCCCGATCGGGGACCAGACCGTGCGCCACCGGCGCCGGCCGGGCGCCGATGACCTGCACCCTCCGCACGGAAAAGACGATTCTCATGTCCGACACCCTCACCGACACCACCGGACCCGCGGTTACCGGGACCGACGCCGACGAGAAGACGGCCAAGGACACCGCGTCGCACGGCCGCCACCGCGGTGGCTCCGCCGCCGACGACAGCCCGGAGTCCGACCCGCACGGCCGCCACCGCGCGGCCGGGGCGCTGGGCTGACCGCACCACCACCAGGGCACCGCGTACGAGGGCCCGCCGGGAGGGCACGGACTCCCCCGGCGGGCCCTCGGCTTTCCCGAAGTCTCTGCCCGAAGCCTCCGTGCGAAACCTCCACCCGAAGTCTCCGTGCGAAGCCCCGAGCAGCGCCCCGGCCGCGGCCCGCCCTCAGCCCAGCGCCACGACCGTCCGCAGCGCCTCGCCGCTCCGCATCTGCGCGATCGCCTCGTTGACGTCCGCGAGCCCCACCCGGTGGGTGACCATGCCGTCGAGGTCGATCCGCCCGGCCCGCCAGAGGTCCACGACCAGCCCGATGGTGCGCGCCACCGTCGCCCCGCCGTAGAGCGAGGGCAGCAGGCGCTTCTCGTTGAAGAACAGCTCGCCCATGGTGAACTGCGCGAGGTCGTCCTGCGCGCCCGCGCCGATGACGACCACCGCGCCGCCGCGCCGGGCGGCCTCGTAGCCGGCCCGGACGGTGGCCGCGCGGCCGACCGCCTCGAAGACGTAGTCGAAGCCGCCGCCGGGCAGCTTCTTGGCCGTCGCCTTCAGCTCCTCGGGCGCGATCGCCTCGGTGGCGCCGAACGCCAGGGCGCGCTCGCGGCGCGAGGCCACCGGGTCGACGACGGTGATCCGGCCGGCGCCGCAGACCCGGGCGCCCTGCACGGTGGCCACGCCGACCCCGCCCGCGCCGATCACCGCGACGGAGGCGCCGGGCTCGACCCGGGCGGTGTTCACCGCGGCGCCGATGCCCGTGGTCACGCCGCAGCCGATCAGCGCGGCGGCCTCGTACGGGAGGTCGTCGGGCACCTTGATGACGGCGTTCGCCGCGACCACGACCTCCTCGGCGAAGGCCCCGGTGCCGTAGAAGCCGGAGGCGCTCAGCCCGCCCTCGGCGATCCGGAAGCCCGGGGCGCCGAGGCCGCGCAGGCTGGCGATGCAGAGGTGGCCGCGGTCCCGGCGGCAGTGGTCGCAGCGGCCGCAGGGGGCCATCCAGCAGAGCACCACGCGGTCGCCGGCGGCGAGGCCGGTGACGCCCTCGCCGACCTCCAGCACGTCCCCGGCACCCTCGTGCCCGGGGACGAACGGCGCGGGCTGCGGCAGGACGCCGCTCATCGCGGAGAGGTCCGAGTGGCAGAGGCTGGCGGCGCGCATCCGGACCCGTACGGTGCCCGGCCCGAAGCCCACGGCCGTCACGTCCTCGCGGACGTCGAGGGTCTCCTGGCCGGTCTTGTGCAGGACGGCTGCGCGCATGGGTGCTGCTCCCGGGGTGCCTGGTGTTCCTCGGATCGGCGGTCGGGCCGATTCTGGCACGGGCGGCGCGACGCGACTAGAACGCGTTCCACAACAACCGGCCGGCGGAACTGTACGAATTCACTGTCCTTCCACCGCTGCGACACGCCATGATCACCACCGTGTCGACACCCCTTCCGACGTCCCCGCCCGCGCCCTCGCAGGCCTCCCCCGAGCAGCCCGCCCACGGCGCGCCCTGCCCCCGCTGCGCCGCCGCGCTGACCGCCGACCCGCGCTTCACCGCCTGGTGCCCGGCCTGCGACTGGAACCTGTCCCCCGGTCAGGACGGCGCTCCCGCGCCCACCCGGCGCGAGCGGGCGGCGGCCG
>NZ_LFVW01001076.1:0-2076 GCF_001182915.1 Kitasatospora sp. MY 5-36 | reverse complement strand
CGGTGCCGGCCCAGCCGCCGTGCCCTCCCGCCGCCGCGTGCGCGCCGGTACCGGTAGAGGCCCCGGCTCCCGCGCCCGAGCCCGCTCCGGTGGCGGCCGAGGAGGCGACGGCGGCCGCCGTGTGCTGGAAGTGCAGCAGCACGGGCGAGCCGAGCGGGATCGGCACCAGGGCGAGGCCGGCCAGCAGTCCTTCGGCCGGGAACAGGTCCCGGCCGAGGCCGCCGCAGTCCGCGCAGTCCCGGATGTGACGGGCGATGCGCTTGCGCCAGACCGAGTTCGGGGTGCCGTCGAAGCCCGCGGTGAGCTCGGTCAGTCCGGGGCAGCGGGGGTAGGCGCAGAGCGCGCGGACGACGATGCGGCCCGCTTCGAGCTGCTTCTTCATCCGCTGCACGCGCACGGCGGTGTGCTGCGGGCTCAGGTCGAGGGCCTCGGCGAGTTCGGCGCGGGTCAGATCGCCGGCGGCCTCCAGCCACCAGAGGGCGAGCAGCTCGCGGTCGTCGGGGTCCAGCCAGCGGGTGGCCTCGGCCACCTCGCGGCGCTGGCCGGACAGGCCGAGGCGCAGGATGGTGAGGTCGGTGAAGTCGGCCCGGGGGTCGGCGACCTCCCAGGTCTCGTCCAGGCCGCCGACGGTCGGCTGCTGCTGACCGGCGGCGTGCCGACGGCGCACCTGGTTCATGGTGATGGCGACCAGCCAGGACCGGAAGGACTCCGGGTCGCGGAGCCCGTCCAGGCCGTCCAGGGCCCGGATCATGGTCTCCTGCGCGACGTCGTCCACGTCGGCGTGGCCGCCGAGGGCACGGCCGGCCACGTTGTAGACGAGCGGCAGCCAGGCGGCGACCAGCGCCTCCCGGGCCTGCCGGTCACCTGCCTGCGCCGCGAGCACCAGGGTGGTCCCGGTCCTGTTCTGCACCTCAGCGTTCATGGTCCGCACTCCGTGTTGCCGTGTATCCGTCCGCCGCTGCCTCCTCGGAGACCCGTGGGGAGTGATCAGATAACAACAATGTGCACGGAATCGGAAAATCGGCCCGGATCGGCGGGCCCGGTCTGAGGGTCAGACCGGGCCTGGGCAGGAGCGGAAGCCGGGACGATCAGGCGTGGACCACGGTCGGAGCGGGGCCGAACGGGGGCCGGACCAGGGCCGGACCAGGGTCGGTTCAGGGCCGGTTCACGCCGGGGAGGCGAACACCTGGGTCCACCACGGGCCGTTGTTGCCGGTCCGCACGCCCACGCCGAGCTGCTTGAACGCGCAGTTCAGGATGTTGGCCCGGTGGCCGGGGCTGTTCATCCAGGAGTCCATCACGGCGGCCGGGTCCTTCTGACCGCGGGCGATGTTCTCGCCCCAGGTGCTCCAGCTGTACCCGGCGGCCTCGATCCGGTAGTCGGCGTGCTTGCCCTCGGGGCTGGCGTGGTCGAAGTAGTTGCGGTCGGCCATGTCGTCGCTGTGCGACTGGGCCGCACTCGTCAGCCGGGGCTCGGCGCTGACCGGCCCGCAGCCGGCCTTGCCGCGCTCGACGTTGACCAGGTCGACGACCTGCTGGGCGTACGACGGGGCCGCGCCTCCGCCGGCCGGCACGCCCCCTCCCCCAGGCATGCCCCCGCTCCCCGGGAAGCTGCCGCCCCCCGGCATCCCCGGGATGCCCCGCTTGGCGGTGCCCTGGCCGGCGGTGGAGGCACCGGCGGCGGTCGGGGTCGCCTTGACGGCGGAGGCCGTGGGAGTGGGGACGGCCGTCGGGGAGGCGGCGGCCGAAGCCGTCGGGGAGGCCGGAGCGGTCGGCGTGGCGGAGGCGCCCTGGGTGGCCGCCGGGTCGGCGGCGGTGGGGGTGGCCGGCAGCGGAACGTCCGGGTTCGTCCCCCCGGCGCCGGGCACCTGGATGCCGTCGTGCGTGCCCAGCTCCGCCGAGATCAGCATGTCGGCGGCCAGCGACTGGCCCGCCATGTCGCGGTCGGTCTGCTTGCCGCCGTACGCCGCGTAGCCCGCACCGGCCAGCGCGGCGAACAGCCCCGTCCCGGCCACGGCGACGACGACCGCGGTCACCGGCACGATCCCGCCGCCCCGCCGCGCCCGGCGGCCCCGGT
>NZ_LFVW01001075.1:0-2089 GCF_001182915.1 Kitasatospora sp. MY 5-36 | reverse complement strand
GCAGGCGCGCCGCCGGGACGCCGCCGCCCTCCAGCAGGCGCAGCACCGCCGCCTCGCGGGCCAGCAGCCCCGGGGCGTGGCGGCGGTAGAACGGCTTGACGAAGGAGCGCAGCACCAGCGCGTACGGGCCCGCGCCCCCCGCCCGCTCCACGTCCACGCGGCGCATCCGCGAGGTCCACCCGCCGGTGAGCGCGCTCACCCGCGTGACGCGCTCACCGGGCGCGAGGAGCCCCTCCACCCACCGGCGCGTGCCGTCCCACCCCTGGCCCCAGTCCCCACCGTCGATCATGGACGGCAAGCCTACGCCCCACCCCCGCCCGACCCGCCCCGAGTAGGCCTGACGAAGAGTCAACTCCCGTACAACCACGGACAGAAGCCCCCTATTCCGACAGGCGTCGAAGTTTGACAGGCGGGGCGCGCCCGGGGTTGGCTGGACGCCGATCCGCACCACACCCAGGGGGAGGGGCCCGCCATGCCCAGGACCGTCGTCTTCGAGACCACCGGAGGACCGGAGGTACTGGCCGTACGCGAGCGCCCCTTGCCCGAACCCGGGCCCGGCGAACTGCGCCTGCGCGTGGCCGCGATCGGCCTCAACCGCGCCGAGGCCCTCTTCCGCGCCGGCACCTACCTGGAGCGGCCGCGCCTGCCCGCCACCCTCGGCTACGAGGCCAGCGGCACCGTGGAGGCCGTCGGCGAGGGCGTCACCGCCTTCACGCCCGGCGACCGCGTCGACACCGTGCCCGCGTTCTCCCAGAACGACTACGGCGTCTACGGCACCCACGTCCTGGTCCCCGCCCGCGCCGCCGTCCCCCACCCCGCCGGCCTCACCCCCGCCCAGGGCGCCGCCGTGTGGATGCCCTACCTCACCGCCTACGGCGCCCTCGCCGAGGACGGCCACCTGCGCCCCGGCGACCACGTGCTGATCACCGCCGCCGCCTCCGGCGTGGGCCTGGCCGCCATCCGCACCGCCCGCCGCCTGGGCGCCCACCCGATCGCCACCACCCGCACCCGCGCCAAGGCCCGGCACCTGCTGGACGCCGGCGCCGCCGAGGTCGTCGTCACCGGCGAGGACGACCTCCTCGCCCGCGTCGACGCGGCCACCGGCGGATCCGGCGTGCGCACCGCCCTCGACCCCGTCGCCGGACCCGGCGTCCTGACCCTCGCCCGCACCCTGGCCCCCGGCGGACGCCTGACCGTCTACGGCCGCCTCGACCCCCGCGACACCCCGATGCCCGGCCAGGACACCTTCGCCCCCGTCACCAGCCGCTTCTTCTCCATGCACGAGGTCACCCGGGACGACGAACGCCTGCGCCGCGCCCACGCGTTCGTCACCGCCGGCCTGGCCGACGGCTCCTTCACCCCCGCCGTCGACCGCGTCTTCGAAGGCCTCGACACCGTCGCCGAGGCCCACCGCTACCTGGAGGCCGGCACCCAGATCGGCAAGATCGTCCTGGCCGTCGGCGACTGAACCACCACCGGAGGCCGGCCCCCCGCCGGGGGCCGGCGGGCCCTCAGGCCCCCGGGGCCCGGCGGGCCTCCGCGTCGGCGGCGGCCACCACCGCCGCCAGCAACCCCGGGAACCGCCGCTCCAACTCCTCGCTGCGCAGCGCGTTCATCTTGGTGGTGCCCACGTAGTACTGGCGCAGCAGCCCCGCCTCGCGCAGCACGCTGAAGTGGTGGCTGGAGGTCGAACGCCCCACCGGCAGGTCGAAGGAACCGCAGCTGAGATCGGCTCCCGAGTGCGCGAGCGTGCGCACCACCGTCCTGCGGGCCGGATCAGCGAGCGCCTCCAGCACCTGCTGGACGCTCACGTCCTCCACACCAGGGTGCACGATCACCCGCGCCGCCACGCGTGCCCGCCCCACACCCACCACCCCTTCCCAACACTCGACCCCCGTCTGTCCGACAGTCAAAAACCGCGCCGTGTGCGCGACTTCACGAGCACGACGCTACCAGGGACGATCGCCCGGCCCCCGGCCTCCGCCCCCGGGAGGCGCGCCGGACCCCCGGACCGCCCCCGCGCCCCACCCGCCGCCCACACCCACCGCAACACCCGCGCAACACGCCCCGCCGCCCGGCACGGGGGCCG
>NZ_LFVW01001074.1:0-2092 GCF_001182915.1 Kitasatospora sp. MY 5-36 | reverse complement strand
CGAGCGGGCCGGGCTGGACGACGGGCTGCGCGCGGCCGCGCGGCGGCGGGGGGAGGCCGAGCGCGGAGCGGCCGCGCCCTGCGGGGGGCTCGACGAGGCCGTCGCGCTGCTGGCCGCCCGTGGGTACGAACCCCACCTGGAGGAGGGGGCCATTCGCATGCGCAACTGCCCCTTCCACTCCGTCGCCGAGCGATTCCCGCCCCTCGTCTGCGGCATGAACCTCGCCCTCCTGGAGGGACTTCTCGGCGCGGGCGGCGCCCTCCATGCCCGGATGGACGCCCGGCCCGGGGAGTGCTGCGTGGTGGTCGAGCCTTCTAAAAACAATATTGATTGACATAGAAAGAAGGCCCGTGCTGGGATGGCGCCATGACCTCCCACCACCTCGCCCAGTTCAACGTCGCCACGCTCCGCCACCCCGTCGACGACCCGCGCATCGCGCCGTTCGTCGATCTGGTCTCCCCGGTCAATGCCGCCGCCGACACCGCCCCCGGCTTCGTCTGGCGGCTCGCCGCGGACGGGAAGGACGACGCGACCGCCCTGCGCCCGGCGGGCGAGGACGTCATCGTCAACATGTCGGTGTGGGAGAGCCGGGAGGCGCTGTGGGAGTTCACCTACCGCAGCGGGCACCTGGAGGCGATGCGGCGGCGGCGTGAGTGGTTCGAGCGGAACGTCGAGGCGCACCTGGTCCTGTGGTGGGTCCCGGCCGGGCACCTGCCGGACGTCGACGAGGCCCTGGAGCGACTGGCCGACCTGCGCGCGAACGGCCCCTCCCCGCGCGCCTTCACCTTCAACTCCCCCCGTACTCCGGACGGAGCCGCACCACACCCGGGCGCGTGAGCGGGCCGCTCCTCCGCCACCGCCGAGCGGACCCGGCGGCCGCCGTGCCGGCCAGGACCACCAGCAGCCGCGGGAACGAACGCCAGCGCTGCTCCTCGCCGAGCCCGCGGTGTACGCGGGCTCGGCGGCGGGCCGGTACACCCCAGCCTGGCCGGCGGGCAGCTCCGGGCGCGGGCGCCGGCGACGAAGGCGGCGTGGATCCGGCCGACGTCGAGCAGCGTCGAGCAGGTGCTCGCGCCCGTGCCGCCCGGCGCCACAAGGGATGCCGGGCGGGCCGGTTCAGCGCAGCACCTCCAGCTCCGGCCAGTCGTCGCCGGGCCGGTCGAGGAAGCCGGTGGGCCGCCCCGTCAGGTACCGAGCGAAGAAGGCGGCGACGGCGGTGCGCTGGGCGGCCAGGGAGCGCCGGGGGTCGACGGTGCCGATGAGTCCGGCCGCGTCGGGGACCGGGAGGCGGTGGACGAGCTGGGGCAGGAGGACCTGGAGGTCGGTGTACGAGCCGTGGGCGGCGTTCCGCAGCCGCAGGGCATGCCGGGGGCCGGTGGACGCCGCCCAGCACGAGGCCCAGCTCGGTTCGGTGCGCAGGGTCTTCGTGCCGGAGGCCATCAGCAGGAAGGGCTTGGCGAGGCCGCTGTCGGCGACGGGTCCGAGGAGGGCACCGTCGAGGTCGGCCGCCGCGCGGACGCGGGGCTCGTCGTGGGCGAGCTGGGCGGCGACGGAGCCGCCGAGAGACTGCCCGAGCACGCCGGTCCTGGCCGGGTCGGCGGCTTCGGCGAGCCCGTCCGGGAGCGGGTCGGTGCCGGTGTCGGTGCCGGTGTCGGGGCGGTCCCCGCGGGCGAGCCGGTCGAGTGCGCCGAGGACGAAACGGGCGTCGGCGAGGCGGGCCCGGGAGTGCCCGGCGAGGAGGGCGGCGACGACCTCCGGGGTGAGGTCGTCGGGGAGCGGGAGGGCGCGTTCGACACGGCCGCCGGGGAACTCGACCTGCTCGGCCTCGTACGTGGAGTCGAGGGTGACGACGAGGTGGCCGCGGCTCGCCAACTCCTCGACCAGGGTGGTGCCGAGGGCGCGCGAGCCGCCGTCGCCGGGGGAGAACAGCACCACGGGCAGCCGGCCGGCGCGCCGGGCGACGGGCGCGCCGGTGCGGGCGTGGGTCCTGATCCCCCGCCAGTCGGCGGCGCCGGCGGGGACACCGAGGGCCGGTGCGGAGTGCGCGTCCCAGTCGGCTGCTGCGGCCGGGGGCAGCCAGGGGGCCGTCGGG
>NZ_LFVW01001073.1:0-2094 GCF_001182915.1 Kitasatospora sp. MY 5-36 | reverse complement strand
GCCTCGCCGAGCCGCTGCGGTGAGGCGCCCGCCGGCAGCGGCGGCAGCCCGGAGAGCAGGTCCAGCGCGCGGTCGCCGCCCGCCGCGAGCGGTACGCCGCGCGTCTCGACCAGGCGGGCCAGCTCGCCGCGGAACGCCGTCGTCAGCCGCTCGTGGTCGATCCGGTCGAAGCCGTCGAGGACCAGCTCGCCGATCTCGACCTCGATCCGTCCGGCACCCGGGTGTTCGGGGGTTCCCGGCCCGCCTCCGTCCCGCGCGTTCACACCCATCCGCCGACCTCCGAGGGCGACAGCGAGCGCTCCAGCTTCAGGTACTCGGTGCGCGCGGCGGCCAGCATGTGCCGCATCTGCACCGGGCAGCCCTCGTCGGCGGCCAGGAAGGCCGCGGACAGCGCGATGTTGCGGATCGAGCCGCCGGCCACGGTCAGTTGGGCGAGCCGCTCGGGGTCGAGGCCCTCGCTGGGGGTCCGCCGGGGGATGACCCGCCGCCAGATCTCGGCGCGTTCCGGCACCCCGGGGAACGGGAAGTCGACCACGAACCTGATCCGCCGCATGAACGCCGGGTCCAGCGCCTTCTTCATGTTGGTGGTGAGCACGGCCAGGCCCCGGTAGGCCTCCATGCGCATCAGCAGGTAGCTGACCTCCAGGTTGGCGTAGCGGTCGTGGCTGTCCTTGATCTCGCTGCGTTTGCCGAACAGCGCGTCGGCCTCGTCGAACAGCAGCAGCGCGCCGCCGCGTTCGGCCGCGTCGAAGACCCGCCGGAGGTTCTTCTCGGTCTCGCCGATGTACTTGCTGACGACCTGGGAGAGGTCGATGACGAACAGGTCCACCCCGAGCCGCCCGGCGACGACCTCGGCCGCCAGCGTCTTTCCGGTGCCCGATCCGCCGGCGAACAGCGCGGTCACCCCCAGGCCGCGCCGCAGCACCGACTCGAAGCCCCACTCCTGGTAGACCGTGCCGCGTCGGCGGACGTGGGCGACGATCTCGCGCAGCGTCGCGCGCTGGCGCTCCTCCAGGACCAGGTCCTCCCAGTCGGCGCGCGGCTCGACCCGCCGGCCCAGCTCGTCCAGGGACATCCGGGCCTCCACCAGCCCGGCGTGCCAGGCCAGTTCGCCGACGTCCTGGTCCTTCTCGGCCGCCCGCCGGGCCGTCGCGGCGGCCGACCGGATCACATGGCCGGGCAGGGAGAACTGCGCGGCCAGCGCCCGGAGTTCGGCCTCGGCGATGCCCGGCGCGCCGTCCAGCGCCTCGGTCCAGATGCCCAGCTGCTCCTCGGGGCCGAGCGTGGGCACGGTCAGCCGGGCGCGGTCGGAGGCCCCGGCCGGCCGGGGCTCGTCGCCGGACACCACCAGCGGCACCGCCAGGCTGGCGAGGAAGGCCTCCGCGCCGTTCGGGGACCGCGGCTGCTCCCGGATCGGCTCCCCGTCCTCGACCAGCAGCGCGGCCGGGATCAGGATCGCCTCCCGCTGCCACAGCCGGGCGAGCTGCTCGCGCTCGGCGGGCTCGGTGGGCAGGTCCTCGCGGTGCGCGACGTAGAGGCCGAGCCCGGAGCGGTGGGCGGCCGCCGAGGCGATCTCCCAGCGGGTGCGGCGGTCGGCGCCGCTCAGCTCGGCGTGCGGCGGGCCGGTCAGTCCGGCCGCGGACCACCCCTGGGCCAGCTCGGCCGCGCACCGCTCGTGGGGTTCGGGCAGTTCGCCGGGCGGCCCGACCCGGGTGAGCAGGCCGTGCAGCCGTACGTCCAGGTACGGCACGCCGACCAGGAAGTGCAGCACCCGCTCGTCGATCCGCAGCCGGGAGGCGGTGAGCGCCGTCTCGTCGTCCAGTTCGACCAGCCGGAAGCGGCGCAGCGGGCCCACCGGGGTGAGCGCGCTCCAGTGCGGCCGGTCCAGGGCGGCGAGGGCGAGCGAGAAGGTCGGGTACCCGCGCCCGGGGTCGCCGCCCGACGCGGCGCACCGGGCGGCGGCGGTGGGGTCGATCTCGGGCGCGGCGGCCAGCACGAGGACGTCCCGCTCGAAGGGGGTGAGCCCGAAGGAGGCGGCGAGCGCGTCCAGGGCGGTGGCGGGCTGCCGCCGACCGGTGCGGCGGGTGCCGGGGG
>NZ_LFVW01001072.1:0-2106 GCF_001182915.1 Kitasatospora sp. MY 5-36 | reverse complement strand
CGCGCGGATCGTGCTGTTCGGCAACGCGGGCGGCGGCGCCGTCGCCGACCTGCCCCCGCTCGGCCACCTGATGGCGGGCAACCTGACCGTCACCGGCTTCAGCCACCGCGGCCTGGCCGCCACCGCCCCCGAGCGGCTGGCCCGCGCCGTCCGCCGGGTCCTCGGCCTCCTCGCCGACGGCGGCCTGGACCTGCCGGTCACCGAACTGCCCGGCCTCGACGCCGTCCCGGCCGCCCACGACGCCATGCAGGAGGGCCGGGCGACCGGCAAGTACGTGGTGCGCGTCGGCGGTTGAGCCCCTCGCACCCGCGGGTACGGCAACGCGCCCTGCACGGGAAGTCGACTCCGCCGACTTCCCGTGCAGGGCGCGCTACGTCACTTCACCGGGCGGATCAGCTCGCGGACCCTGCGGAGGCCCCGGCGGAGGGGGCGGAAGGCGCGGAGCCGGCCCGGCCGGTGGCGGTGGGCGCGGTACGGACGGAACGCTTCAGAGCCATGTGCATGACAGGACTTCCCTTTCGATGAGGAGGGGACGGGAGTCGCCCGCGACGACGCGTCAGCTCAGCGGCTTGCCCGGGCACCAGGCGTCGCCCCAGGCCGTCGTCTGGACGCAGTGGTGGCCGTCGTGCACGCCGCCGGGTTCCGTCAGCGTCGCGCCGTCGAACACGGAGGCGCCGGCCGGAGCCACCCCGCCCAACCAGGCGGCGGCACCCAGCGCGACCACGGCCAGTGTCCGCGTCACGATTCCTCGCATGACGACAACTCCCATCACTTCGGGGACGGTTCCACACGTTCCGGGCATTTCCGCAGTTCCTGCCGCATCGCCCGGTCCGTGCTCGTCACCCTGCCAGGCGGCGGATGGCCACGGCATCCCCCGCAGGGGATCATGAGCCTGCCTGGCAGCTTTAGGAGGCATGCGATGCACCCCGTGACCGGCCCCGACCCGACCGTCCCCGACCCGACCGCCGACGTGCCCGCGCTCGACAGCGCGGCCGTCACGCTCTACCGGTGGACGGTGGTGCACGAGCGCCTCACCCCGGCGACCCTCGCCCAGGCGGCGTCGGAGACCGACCTGACCCTGCCGGAGTGCGAGGCGGCCGTCCGGCAGCTCACCGGGGCCTGCCTCCTCCAGGAACTGTTCCCCGACGACCGCCGCACGGACGGGACCCGTACGGACGCGCCCCCGGTCGCCTGGCAGCCCGTCAGCCCCCAGGCCGCGACCGCCCAGCTGCTCTCCGCCCGCGACACCGCCCTGCGCGCCCGGGAGGAGGCCCTGCGCGAGCAGCGGCGGATCGTCCAGCAGCAGCGCGACGGCCTCGCGGCGCTGGTGCCCGTCTACCTCCAGGCCCGTCAGCACGCCTTCCCCCAGGGCACCATCGACAGCCTGCCGGACAAGTTCGCGGTGCGCTCGCTGCTCGCCGACGTGATCGACTCCTGCCGCAGCGAGGTGCTGGTCTCCAAGCACGGCGGTTCGTTCTCCCCGGCCGCCCTGCGCGAGGCGCTGCCGCGCGACCTGGCGCTGCTCGACCGGGGCGTCCGGATGCGCAGCCTCTACCAGCACGCGACCCGCTTCGACCAGCCCACCCGGGTGCACGCCGAGCAGCTCATCGAGGCCGGCGCCGAGATCCGGACGCTGCCGGAGGTGCTGCCGCAGCTGATCATCGTGGACGGCTCGCTGGCCCTGCTGCCCGCCAGCTCCGGCGGCGCGCTCATCATCCGCGAGCCCGACCTGCTCTCCTACCTGCTGACGGTCTTCGAACGGGACTGGGAGAACGCGGCCCCGTTCGCCAGCGGCCCGCAGGCCGCGCACGACGTCACCAAGACGATGAAGCAGAGCATCCTGGTGCTGCTCGCGAAGGGCCTCAAGGACGAGTCCGTCGCCCGCCGCCTCGGCATCTCCCTGCGCACCTGCCGCCGCCACGTCTCGGACCTGCTGGACGGCCTCGGCGCGCACAGCCGCTTCCAGGCCGGCGTGGTCGCCGAACGGCTGGGCCTGACCTCGCACCCGGTCCCGGACGCCCCGGCCCCCGGCGAGGAGCCCGAACCGGCCCCGGCCTGCCCCGCCTGCGGCGGCCCGCTGACGGCCACCGCCCCCTCCCCCGCCGG
>NZ_LFVW01001071.1:0-2109 GCF_001182915.1 Kitasatospora sp. MY 5-36 | reverse complement strand
CACCGCCGCGGCCGCGACGGACACCGCGGGCTGGCGGCCGTCCACGCTGAAGTGCGCGACCACCCCGCCGACCAGCGCCGCCGCCAGCGCGGTGCCCAGGACCAGGGCCCGGGCGGCCCGGAAGTACGCCGGGCGGGCCAGCAGGGCCGTGCCGCCCGTGACCAGGCCGACGAGGGCGAAGACGATCGACTCGACCAGCAAGGCTGCCTCCCGGGGGGACGGGCGTGCGGCACCGGCGCCGCACCCTCGCCGTACCCCGCCCCACCCGCTCGTACACGCGACGCGGCCCCACGGGCCACAGCGCCCCCGGACACGACGGCGCCCCGCTCCCTCACGGGAACGGGGCACCGGACGATGCTGTGCTGCGGCGCCTCAGGCGGTGCCGAAGCCGACCTTGCGGGCGGCCGACTCGCCGATCTCCACGTACGCCAGGCGCTCGGCCGGGACGATGATGCGACGGCCGTGCTCGTCGGACAGCGCGAAGATCTTCTCCGAGCCCTCCAGCGCCTTCGCGACCGCGCTCTGGACCTCATCGGCAGTCTGCGAGCTCTCGATCACGATCTCGCGGGGCGCGTTCTGCACGCCGATCTTGACCTCCACGGCTTCCGTCCCTCCGGGGTTGCAGCCTCCACGCACGGGCACCGGATCGCCTGGGACAAGCGTTCGCGGCGACCGTGCCGTACGGCTTCACCATAGAGCACCGGATCCCCGGCCCGGCGAAGGTCGGCGGATCAGCCCTGGTGGGCGGTGCCCTCGCCGGACTGCTCGCCCGGGTGCATCGGGAAGCCCTTCAGACCGCGCCAGGACAGGCTGGCGACCAGCCGGACCGCCTCGTCGCGGGGGATCGCCAGGCCCTGCGACAGCCAGTACCGGGCGGTGATCTGGGCCAGGCCGCAGACCCCGGCGGCGAGCAGCTTGGACTCCGCCTCCGGCAGGTCGGTGTCCTCCTGGATCACCTTGCTGACGAGCGTCGCGCTCGCCTCGGAGGCCCGCTCGACCCGCTCGCGCACGGCCGGCTCGTTGGTCAGGTCCGACTCGAAGACCAGCCGGAAGGCGCCGGACTCGCTGGAGACGTAGTTGAAGTACGCCTCCATGGTGTTGGCCACCCGCTGCTTGTTGTCGGTGGTCGCCGACAGCGCCTCGCGGGTCGACTCGACCAGGGCGTCGCAGTGCTTGTCCAGCAGCGCCAGGTACAGCTCCAGCTTCCCGGGGAAGTGCTGGTAGAGCACCGGCTTGCTCACCCCGGCGCGGTCGGCGATGTCGTCCATGGCGGCCGCGTGGTAGCCCTGCGCGACGAACACCTCCTGGGCGGCACCGAGCAGTTGTTCACGGCGGGCGCTTCGCGGCAGGCGGGCACCGCGCGGGCGCTCCTGCGCCTCCTGGATGGCCGTCACGGCGCTCCTCACTTCGGGGTCTGTTCGCGGCTGGCAAGATGGCCGATTCTACTTTTCGGTAACCGCGTCCGCGTTCGGCGAAGGCGAGAAAAGACGATCGGCCTGGTTGTCAGGAGCCCACAATACGGCGCTGACCTCGGCCTCGGCAGTGGTGGAACGGAGGCGGCCGGCGGCCGGACCACCCCGGGGTTCCCGGGGCGGGCTCACTACCATCGTCCACCATGAGCAGCGCTGAGCAGCAGGTACGTACGGTCGAGGTCCCCGGCGCGGTGCTCGCGGTGCACCGACCCGCCGTCGACGGCGCCGCCGACGGGCGCGAGCCCGGGCTCTTCGTGCACGGCCTCGGCGGCTCGGCCGCCAACTGGGAGGCCCTGATGGACCGGCTCGGCGGACAGGTCGACGGCGAGGCCGTGGACCTGCCCGGCTTCGGCCGCTCCCACCCGCCCACCGACGGCAACCTCACCGTCTCCGGCCACGTCCGCGCGGTGATCGGCTACCTGGAGGCCTCCGGCCGCGGCCCGGTCCACCTGTTCGGCAACTCGCTGGGCGGCGCGGTCGCCGTCCGGCTGGCGGCGCTGCGCCCGGACCTGGTGCGCAGCCTCACCCTGGTCTCCCCGGCCCTGCCCGAGCTGCCCCCGCAGCACTCCGCCTGGCCGACCGCCCTGCTCGCGGTGCCCGGGGTGCCCGCGGTGCTGCGCCGGCTGTCCGCGGGCGG
>NZ_LFVW01001070.1:0-2118 GCF_001182915.1 Kitasatospora sp. MY 5-36 | reverse complement strand
CGGGCGGGCGGCGGAGCCCGGTGCGGTGCGGGAGGCGCGGGAGGCGCGCGGGCCGCGGGCGCCGCTCGGACGGGCGGCGGAGGCCTTCACCGGGAGGGTGCTCGGCCGCCACCAGGCCGCGGTGGTGCGGATCGGCTTCGGGCTGGTCTGGCTGGCCTACCTGCTGCGCGAGTGGCCCCACCGGCGGGTGCTGTACGGCGACCGGTCCCCCTGGTCGACGGAGCTGGCCCAGCGGCTGCTGGCCGACAACGGGGCGCTCACCGTGCTGCCCTGGTTCGGCGGGCGGCTCTGGTTCGAGCTGGTCTACCACCTGGCGGTGCTGGCCGCCCTGGCCGTGCTGCTGGGCTGGCGGACCAGGGCCAGTACGGTGCTGTTCCTGGTCACCGTGCTGTCCCTGCAGAACCGCGACGTCTTCCTCGGCGACGGCGGCGACAACGTCGTCCACCTGATGGCGGTCTACCTGGTCTTCACCCGCTGCGCCGAGGTCTGGTCGCTGGACGCCCGAAGGCCCCGGCCGGGGCGGACCGGGGTGGTGCTCTGGGCGGTGCTCGGGGCCGCCCTGGCGGCCTGTCAGTTCGGCGGCTTCGCGGGCGACACCCTGACCTGGACCGACCGGGCCTTCCCGTACCTCGGCTGGTCGCCGCTGTTCTGGGGGCTCTGGGCGGTGGCCGGGCTCTGGTGGACGCTCGGCCGGCTGCGGCCGGACGGCGAGCCGCGGGCGGTGCTCGACGCGCTGGCGACCATGGTGCACAACTGCGCGATGCTGGTGATCGCCGTCGAGGTGGTGCTGATCTACGCCACGGCCGGCTGGTACAAGGTGCAGGGCTCGCGCTGGCAGGACGGCACCGCGCTGTACTACCCGCTGCACCTGGACTACTTCGCCCCCTGGCCGGGACTGTCCGCGCTGGTCGGCTCGGCGCTGCTGCCGGTCTTCCTGGTCTCGTACGGCACCGTGGTCCTCCAGGTGGCGTTCCCGTTCACGCTGGTCAACCGGCGGGTCAAGAACGTCCTGCTGGCCGTCATGGTGCTGGAGCACGCGGGGATCGCGGTGGTGCTCGGGCTGCCGGTGTTCTCGCTCGCGATGATCGCGGCGGACGCGGTCTTCCTGCCGACCGGGGCCCTGCTGTGGGTGGCGGCGCGGCTCCGCCGGAGGTCGGGCCCGGCCCCGGAGATCACGCCCTAGGATGGCGCTATGTCCTGGTTCGCCGCACTTCGTGACACCGCGCGGACCGGGCTCACCCTGGACCGGGCGCTCACCGACCCCAAGCGGGCGGTGCGCGGGGCGGTCGCGGTGGCGCTGGTGCTCTTCCCGACCCTCGCGCTCGGCGGGGTCGCGCTCGCCACCTCGGCCGCGATGGGCGCGTTCATCGCCGGCTCGGCGACCTTCCAGCGCAGCTTCCGGCCCCGGGCCAGCCTCGCCGTCGCGGCCGGGGCCGGACTCGGCATCAGCACCTTCCTCGGCTATCTGGCCGCCGGCGTCCCCGGACTGTTCCCGGTACTGCTCGCGGTGTGGGCCTTCGGCGCCGGGCTGGCCTGGGCGATCGGGCCCACCGCCGGGGTGGTCGCCACCAACACCGTCTCGGTGATGCTGATCGTCGTCCAGCTCCCCGTCAGCACCGTCACCGCGCTCAGCCACGGGCTGGTCGCCGCCCTCGGCGGGGTCGTCCAGGCCACCGTCATCACCGTCTGGCCGATCGGCAGCTGGACCGCCCAGCGGCAGGCCCTCGCCGACACCTACGCCGAACTCGCCGACTACGCCCGGCGGTTGCGGCAGGACCCGACCGCGCACGTGGACCCGGAACCGTTCATGACGGCCCGCCACGCGGCCGCCCTCACCCCCTGGCAGGACCGCCACCGGCCGCCCGAGCTGCGCGGCCTGCGCGGCATCGCCGAGCGCATCCGGCCCACCCTCGCCGCACTCGCCGACCCCAAGGTGGGCGCCCCCGAGGAAGGGCCCGAACGGGACCGGGCCCGGGAGGTGCTGGCGGCCGCCGCCGAGGTCATGGACGCCCTCGCCCGGGCGATCCGCACCGGCGACCCGGTCCGGCTCCCCCGCTCCGCGCCCTCGCTCACCCTGGTCGGCTCCGACGACGGGCCGCGGCTCCAGGGCGCGGCCCG
>NZ_LFVW01001069.1:0-2121 GCF_001182915.1 Kitasatospora sp. MY 5-36 | reverse complement strand
CGGCGGCTCGTACAGCGCGGCGGGGCCGGGCGGGTGCTCCTCGGCCGGGAGGCGCGGGGGCGGCGGTACGGCGTCCCAGGGACCCGAGCCCCCGGCCGGGTCGGGACCTCCGGAAACCGCTGTCGTCTCCGCCATCTCCTGGTCACCGCCCCGCCCCGCCGCTCCCGCGGCGTCTGATGCCCTCGACTGCGTGGTGCCTGCCACCACACTCCGTGCGCGCCACCCTACGAGATCCCGGCTCGCCCGTTCCAGGCCGGGTGGCCGATCGGCGCGCCACACCGCCTGCGCCGCCCGCTAAGGTGCCGTCATGATCGATACCGATCGCCCGTTGCTCTTCCTCGACGTGGACGGTCCGCTGATCCCCTTCGGGGACCCGCCGCCGGGCGGCTACCCCGTCCACCGCAGCCCGCACGTCCCGGCCGGTACGACACCGGGCGGAAACCCGCTGATCGCCCGCGTGGACCCGGAGTTGGGCCCTCGGCTGCTCCGCCTGCCGGCCGAGCCGGTGTGGGCCACCACCTGGCTGGAGGACGCCAACGAGTGCCTCGCGCCCTGGTTCGGCCTGCCCCGACTGCCCGTCGTGGACTGGCCGGTGGACGACTCTGACGACGCGGAGGACGCGGAGGACGCGGAGGACGCGGACACCGCGGACGCCACGTACCCGCCGCAGGGCCTGCACTGGAAGACCCGCACGCTGGTCGCCTGGGCGGGCGGGCGGCCGTTCGCCTGGGTGGACGACGAGATCACCGGGGCCGACCGCCGCTGGGTCGCCGCCCACTCCCCCGCCCGCGCCCTGCTCCACCGGGTCGATCCCCGACGCGGGCTCACCGAGGCGGACTTCGCCGCGCTGGACGCCTGGCTGCGGACGGCCTGACTACACTGCCCCGCCATGGAACCCGTCGCCGGAACACCGTCCCGCTGGCATCTGGCCCTGCACGGCGGGGCGTTGGTCGAGCTGTGGGCGGACGGGTACGGCGTCGAGGGCGGGACGTACGTGTTCAGCTCGCTCGTCCGGGCGACGGCGGAGGAGCAGGAGCAGGTCGAGGTGGTCGCGCGGACCCCGGCGGACGACCGGCGGGTCCTGGTGGCCGTGGCACGGGTTCCGGAGGCCGTCGTCCAGGACGTCCACTCGGCCGCCGAACCGGCGCGCGACGGCACCTGTGCCTGCCGGCCCTTCTCCTGGGAGGAGTGACCGCTCCCGGAAACCCGTCCGGCCACCCCTGGAACAGGAGTGGCCGGACGGGCGGTCGCGGCGTCAGGAGCCCGCGAGCAGGTCCCGCAGCAGGGCGACGGTGTCGGCGTCCAGGTCCCGGCCGGTCCGGCGGCTGAGGGCGTCCAACCGGTTTACGGCGCGCAGGAGTTGGTCCCGGGCGCCGGCCGAGGCGTAGGCGTAGAAGAGGTCCCGGTGCAGCAGTTCGACGTCCGGGGCGACGGCGAGGCCGCGGAAGACGGCGGCCTCGGCGCTGCGGTGGTCTCCGTACTGCAGGCGGCGGGCGGCCAGTTCGTGGGCCGTGTCGACGATCGCCGCGATCATGTCCTGCCGCTCGGCCTCGGCCCAGCCGTACGAGGCCGGCGGGGCCTCGGCGAACGGCGCGCCGCGGACCAGGGCCAGGGCGTGGGCGAGGGCCGCGTCGGCGGTGGCGCTGGTGCTGCGCATGCCGCGCCGGTAGAGGCCGCGGAACTCGTCCCAGTCGCAGGTGACCGCCGGGGCGAAGGAGTAGCCCTCGGTGCCCTCGGTGGGCAGGAAGACCCGGCCCTCCGGCGAGGTGCCGAACCAGGCGGCCAGGTCGGCGAGTTTGGCCGGCAGCGGGCTCTCGGAGCCGGCCGCGGTGGGGTGCGGGTCGAGGTGCGCCGCGCCGGGGTGCAGGTCGTGGTCGAGCGCGTGGCGGTCGGACCCGGGGCGCAGCGCCAGGTAGACGGCCAGTTCGGTGAGCCGGGGCAGCGCGCCGGGTGCGGCGGCGCCGAGGACTCCCGCGACGTCCACCGGGCCGAGCAGCCGGATCCGGGGGGCGTTGCGGGGGGCGTGCGCCTCCGGGGAGCGGAGGATGGCGAGCAGGTCGTCGCTGTCGCTGCGGCCGGGCGTCGTCCGGGCGACCGGGGCGACGGCGGCGGGGCCGGGCT
>NZ_LFVW01000106.1:0-24987 GCF_001182915.1 Kitasatospora sp. MY 5-36 | reverse complement strand
CGCGCCGTCCCGGTGGACGATCGCCGAGGCGCCCTCCGGCGGCAGCGGCGCCAGCCAGGCGTGCTCGGCGGCGATCACCCGGTCCGCCGGGAGCAGGGCGAGCGCCCCGCCGCCCGAGCCCTGGCCGAGCAGCACGGCCAGGACGGGGGTGCGCAGCGCGAGCAGGGTGGTCAGGCAGTGGGCGATCTCCACCGCGATGCCGTCCAGCTCGGCCTGGGCGGACAGCTCGGCACCGGCCGTGTCCACCACGGTGACCAGCGGCAGTCCGAGCTGCTCGGCCAGGCGCGCGGTGCGCCGTACGGCCCGCAGGTCGGCGGCGGTGAAGGGGCGTTCGTGCTCGGGGGTCTGCCGCTGCTGGCCGACGACCAGGACGGGCCGGCCGCCGAGCAGGGCCAGCGCCCGGACCAGTGCGCCGCCGCGCCCGCCGGGGGCGTCCAGCAGCACCAGCTCCTCGGCGGTGTGCCGCAGCAGCTCGCGGGTGCCCGGGCGGTCGGGGCGCCGGGTGCGGAGGACGGAGTCCCAGGCGTCGGGGTGCCCATGAGTGCGGACGGGCACGGGGGACGGAGAGGCGGTGGGGTCTGTAGTAGGGGACGGCGGTGCGGCGGCGAGGACGGCGAGGGTGCGGCGGAGCAGCTCGCGCAGCTCCTGCGGCGGTACGACGGCGTCCACCAGTCCCTGGCCGGCGAGGGTCTCGGCCCGCTGGACGTCCGGCGGCAGTTCCACGCCGCGCAGCTCCTCGTACACGCGCGGGCCGAGGAAGCCGAGCCGGGCGCCGGGCTCGGCGAGGACCAGCTGTCCGAGCGTTCCCCAGGAGGCGAAGACCCCGCCCATGGTGGGGTTGCGCAGGTAGGTGAGGTAGGGGAGGCCGGCGGCGCGGTGCGCCTGGACGGCGGCGGTGATCCGCAGCATGCAGAGGAAGGCCGCCGAGCCCTCCTGCATCCGCGTCCCGCCGGAGACCGGCAGGGCGAGCAGCGGCAGCCGCTCGGCGGTGGCGCGCTCGACGGCGCGGGTGATCCGCTCGGCGGTGGCGACGCCGATCGAGCCGCCGAGGAAGCCGAACTCGGAGGCGATGAGGGCGACCGGCCGACCGTCGATCGAGCCGACGCCGGTGAGGACGGCCTCGTCCAGGCCGGTGCGCTCGCGGGCGCGGTCGAGGGAGGCGCGGTAGCCGGGGTCGGGCCGGTCGACGGCCGGTGGCTTGTCCCAGCCGCGGAAGCCGCCCGGATCGACCAGCAGGCCGATCAGCTGGTGGGCCGTCAGTGCCGTGCCCGAGCCCGTACCCATGCCCACCCCGTCAGAGTCGTTCCGGCGATCGTTCCGGTGATTGCTCCGGCGGTCGTTCCGGCGGTCGTCCCGGCCCCGCCGTGATCCGTCCGGCTAGGCGGCACTCTATGCGGCACGGTCCGGTCGGGACAGCTCCGACATGAGTTCGATGGCGGTCGACCCTTGCGCCGGACGGGCGGTTCGTGGGCGTTTCGCGGACGGCTCCGGGGGAGGGGTGCGAGGCTCGGCGTACGGCTCAAGTCCTCGTAGGTAAAGGGTAGTTACTCGCTGGTTAATAGTTTTTCTGAGGGCTTCCGGAGCTGACGGTGTCTCGTCAGACTGGTGGACATGACTCGCACTCTACGCGCGTGGAAGACCCGCGCCGCCGCCGTCACCGCCGTCGCCCTGATGACCCTCGCCCCGGTCGCCGTCGCCACCGAGGCGCACGCCGACGTGAGCGGCTCGGTCTGCCTCTCCGCCCTCCCGTCGCAGGCCACCGACACCCTCAACCTGATCGCCTCCGGCGGACCGTTCCCCTACTCCCAGGACGGGGTGGTCTTCCAGAACCGGGAGGGCGTCCTGCCCAGCGAGTCCTACGGCTACTACCACGAGTACACCGTCATCACCCCGGGCTCCCCGACCCGCGGCGCCCGCCGGATCGTGACCGGGCAGGCCAGCCAGGAGGACTACTACACCGGCGACCACTACGCCACGTTCTCGCTGATCGACCAGACCTGCTGACCGTCCGCTGATCACCCCGGGGCCGTCCCCGGACGCTCCGACACGACGGTGGCCTCGGCTGGCTTCCCCGCCGAGGTCACCGCCGTGCGGCCGTAACCGTAGCCGTAGTAGCTACGGCCGCCCCCGGGCTCAGAGCTCGGACGGCCCCCAGGCGCCCACCGCCAGCTCGTCCCCCACCCGCAGTGTGCCGGGCCGCAGCACCGCGAACTTGCTGCCGAACGCCACCCCGCCCGCCGCCGCCCGGCGGTACCGGGCCAGCGTGCGCAGCGGCTCCGGGCCCGCCTTGGTGCCGTGGGACTGGTCCACCATCGTCACCGCGCAGCGGATCGCGAGCTTGGCGTAGCCCAGTTCGGCCCCGCCCACCTCGATCCGGCGGGCCAGGTCCTCGGTGTGCGGTTCGGACCAGCCGTCCACCACCACGTTCGGGCGGAACCGGTCCATCGGCAGTGGCGGAGTGCCGGAGAGCTCGTTGAAGTACTCCAGCGAGGAGTGCGACACCAGGTGCACGGCGCAGCTGTCCGCGTAGCCTGAGGTGCCCGGGACCAGCCCGTCGGTCACCCGGTCGTGCTCCGGCGGCACCCGGACCAGTCGGCTGCGCGCGCCCAGCACCCCGGAGAGCCAGTCGGCAGCCTCCTCGCCCTGGTCGATGCCGAAGAACGGCGCGCCGAACAGCCGCACCTCGCGGCGCGGGCCCCCGGTGTCCACCGGGACCGACACCGGCTCCGTCCCCGGGGCGGCCAGGGTCAGCGAACGGCCGTCCTCCGCCACCGTCGGGCGGACGGTGGCCAGCACCGGGTCCCGGCGCTGGGAGCGGAACACGCCCTCCTCGTCCACCACCATGAACGCCCGGTCGTGGGCCAGCCCGGCCCGGGTGAGCTCCGCCTGCGCGGCCGCCACCCCCGCGCAGCCCTTCACCGGGTAGTACCGCAGTTCCGTCACCGTGGCCATCGTCCTGCTCCCCCTTCGCGCCGGCGTGCCGTGCTACGCCCGCGTACCGTCCATCTCGCGAACCCCACAGGGTAGTTGAGCGGGCCGACGGGGGCGGAGGCGGGACGGGGTGGATCCGCCCGCCGCTTGCTAGGGTCGGGGGCATGGCACCACCGAGCAGCGCGAACCCCCCGGGGCGGCTCCGGCGTGACGCGCAGCGCAACCGCGACCTTTTGCTCGCCGCCGCCCGCGACATGTTCTCCCGGCACGGCCTGGACGTGCCGCTGGACCAGATCGCCAAGGAGGCGGGCGTCGGCAACGCCACCCTCTACCGGCACTTCCCGACCCGCGAGGCGCTGATCGGTGAGGTGTTCGCGGACGCCGGGGGCGGCCTGGCCGCCGCGGGCGAGGAGGCGCTCGCCGACGCGGACGCCTGGAGCGGCCTCGAACGGTACTTCGGGCGGATCTTCGAACTGGTCGCCGCCGACCGGGGCATCAACGACCTGGTCACCCAGGCCATCCCGACCATCCCCGGGATGATCGAGATCAGCCGCGGGCACGCCGCCACCGTCGGCGCCCTGATCGCCCGCGCCCAGGAGCAGGGCACCATGCGCCGCGACGTCGTCACCATGGACCTGCTCTTCCTGCTCGGCCCGCTCTGCCGCGCCCTGCCGGCCGCCACCGAGCTGCGCCCCGACCTCTGGCGCCGCTACCTCGCCCTGCTGCTCGACGGCTTCCGCGCCCAGGCGACCCACCCGCTGCCGGTCCCGCCGATCGGGGAGGAGCACCTGGACCGGATGTTCGCGGACCTCTGGGAGGCGGAGCAGCCGGAGCCCTCCTGAGCCCGGGCCCTCCTGAGCCCGGGCCCTCCTGAGCCCGAGCCCTCCTGAGCCCGAGCCCGCCGCAGGTCCGAGCCCGCCGCAAGCCCGAGCCCGCCGCAAGCCTGAGCCAGCTTCCGCCCGTGCCGCATCAGGGACGCGTACGGAAGGGCGGGCTCCGCGTCAGAGCCGCGTCAACGGCCCGTGGCCGTACGGGCGCGGGCCGCTTTGCTGGGGTGGAATCGGCGCGGTCCGGTCCGGCCCGGTGCGAGGGCACCCGGGCGCGCGGGCGGACGGAGAGGCAGGGCGGGCCATGACGGACAGTGGTGCGGACGGGGGCCGGATCGTGGTCGGCATCAGTGGCTCGTTGGGCAGCCTCGCCGCACTGCACCGCGCGGTGGCCGAGGCCCGTCGCTCGGACGTCGAGGTGCTCGCGGTGCTCTGCTGGACCCCGCCCGGTGACGAACTCGGCTACCGCCGAACCCCGTGCCCGCCGGTGATCGAGGCCGGCCGCGACGCCGCCGTGGCCCGGCTGCGGCAGGCCCTCGACGAGGCCTTCGCCGGACGCCACGCGGGTGTCCGGCTGCGCTGCCAGGCCGTCCGCGGCGACACCGGCCACACGCTGGTGCGGTGCGCGGACCGGCCCGGTGACCTGCTCGTCCTCGGCGCCGGACGGGAGCGCGGCCGCCTCGCCCGACTGGTGCACCCCTCGGTCACCGCCTACTGCGTCCGGCACGCCGCCTGCCCGGTCCTGGCCGTCCCGCGTCCACCGCTGCAGCGCGAGCTGGAGGCCCTGGAGCGCGGTGGCGGGCTGCGGGAGCCGGCGGCGGGGACCTGAGGTCAGGCCGGCTTGACGTCAGGCCGGCCCGGCCGCCTCGGCGAGGACGGCGGCGGTCCGCCGGCCGGCGGCCAGGGTGTCGGCGTCGGTGGCCGGAAGGCAGCGGCCGGCCTCGGGGCTGTAGGCGGTCATCACCACGCCGGCGTGGTCGGTGGGCAGTTCGAGGGTCCGTACCGCCGACATCTGCTTTGTAAGAGCAGCGCTCAACCGCCGGGTGTGCTCGATGTCCACGATCCCGTCCGCTGTGCCGTGGACCAGCCAGAGCGGGACGGGGGACGGGCCGGCGGTCAGGTGCTCGAGCGGGGCCTCGCCGGTGGTGACGGCCGTGGTCGAGTAGTGCGAGGCGATGCCGACGGCGGCGACGGGCCGTAGCTCGGCGGGGGTGTCCGGGTGGGTGGCCACGGCTATCGCCTCGCGGCCGCCCATCGACCAGCCGGCCAGCACGAAGCGGGCCGGGTCCCCGCCGTGCTCGGCGGCGATCCGGCGGGCCTGGGCCAGCGAGGCGAGCAGTTCGGCGCCGCCGCGGTCCGGCTGCTCGGAGCTCCAGTCCGGGACGAGCACCAGCAGCCCCAGCCCGGCGGCCTCCCGGGCCAGCGGCCGCAGCACGTCACGCTCGTTCGGGCCGTTGCCGTGCCAGAGCAGCACGACGGGAGCCGGTCCGGCGGTGCCGGCGGCCGGGAGGTGGACGTCCATCAGCCGCCCTTCCGCGTACGGAGCGGCAGTCGGGGCGGCAGGCGGACCGGCCTCGGGTCGAGCGCTCGTCATGCGGGGTTCCCCTCCGGTTCGGTGGATGATCACGGAGCTGGTACTGTACTTCTCGTCGCGAGGGAGGGATTCCTCGTCAGGCGTCAGTGGTGCTACCAGAGCACGTCCTACTTTCAGTAGGAAGAGTCCGTGCGACCCGGGCCTGGCGCTCCAGAGTCGGACAGGGTCCGGTGCCGTTCGTTCGGCGCCGGGCCCTGTTCGCGTTTCCGGGAACAGGGTGACCGCCGGACGACCGTTCAGGACGGGGCGTTCTCGGGGCGAGGCGTTCTCGGGACGGGGCGTTCTCAGGACGGCTGGCGGTCGGAGCCCAGCTCGCGGGAGATCCGCAGGCCGACCTGGGCGACCACCGGGCCGAGGGCGCGGACCCGGGCGGCGGTCATCCGTGAGGTGAGGCCGGAGACGGACAGGGCGGCGGTCACCTCGCCGGTGTGGTCGAAGATCGGGGCGGCGACGCAGCGGACCTCGGGCTCGTTCTCGCGGTCGTCGATCGAGTAACCGCGGGCGCGGATGCGGGCGAGGTCGGCGCGGAGCCGGGGCTCGTCGGCGATGGTCCAGGCGGTCACCGGGCGCAGTCCGGCCGCGACCACCTCGGCGACGGCCTCCTCGGGCAGCCAGGCGAGGATCGCCTTTCCGGTGGCGGTGCAGTAGGCGGGGGCCCGGCTGCCGACCCGGGAGGCCATCCGGACGTTGGTCTCGTCCTCGACCTTGTCCAGGTAGACGATCCCGGGGGCCTGCCAGACGGTCAGGTGGACGGTCTCGCCCGCCTCGCGCTGGAGCCGGCGCAGGTGTTCGGCGGCGACGCTGCGCAGGTCGAGGGTGGTCAGGTAGGCCTGGCCGAGCCGCAGGGAGCCGTGGCCGAGCCGGAACCAGCCGGTCTCGCGGTCCCGGTCGAGGAGGTGCTCGTCCAGCAGGGGGCCGGCCAGCCGCAGCACGGTGCTCTTGTTCAGGCCGAGCCCGTCGGCGAGCTGGGCGAGCGGCACGCCGCGCCCGTCGCCGTGGTCGCGGACGTAGCCGAGGACGGCGAGCGCGCGGCGCAGCGAGGAGGACTGGTTGCGTTCGGTCGCGGGTTTCTTGGGCGCCGTCTCCGTCATGGGTCCGTTCCCTGTGTCGTTCTGCCGGTGTTCCCCCGCAGGTCGGCGGCGGTTGTCAGAACGTACCCGGTCGTGACGGGATCGCCTCATCTTCGATACAACGTTGTGCAGTGCAAAACTTTCCCCAACTCCCCCTTGTTGGCGCCGATCGCCCCCGCCTAACGTCCCTGCCATCGAGCAGGCGACGTCGCCCCACCCGAGCGCTGCGCCCTGCCGTACCCCCACCACTTCACCCACCATCGGCCCCGGTCAGGGCCTGCTTCGACGTGCCCGTCCCCGCGGCGGACGTCTCGGCGGCAGCTGTCGGGAGGGGAGGTCTCCACCATGCGACTCATCGAACGGACCGCCGCAGCCGTCGTGCTCGCCGCCGGCTGCCTGGCCGCCACCGCCTGTGCCCCCGGCACCGCCTCGCCGGCGAGCGACAAGGCCGCCGACGACCGGACCGGCACGCTGCAGGTCTGGCTGTACAACGAGGCGGGCAACGCGGCCAAGGAGGCCGTGATCGCCAAGGCCGTGACCGACTTCCAGGCCTCCCACCAGGGCGTCACCGTCAACGTCAGCTACATCGACACCGACGCCTCGGCCCGCGCGGCCAAGATGAAGGGCGCGTTCAACGACCCGAACAGCGCCCCCGACCTGGTCGAGTTCGGCAACACCGACCTGCCCGGCTACGTCGCCGCCGGCGGCCTCGCCGACATCACCACCGAGCTGGACACGTGGCAGGACAAGGGCGACCTCGACCCGGCGATCGCCAAGACCGCCGTGGTGGACGGCAAGACCTACGGCCTGCCCTGGTGGGTCGGCGTGCGCGCGCTGTACTACCGCACCGACCTGTTCACCGAGGCCGGCCTCACCCCGCCGACCTCGTACGCCGAACTGGTCGCCGCCAACCAGAAGATCCACGCCGCCCACCCGGACACCTTCGGCATCGCCGTCGGCGGCAAGTACACCTTCGCCGCGCTGCCCTTCGTCTGGGACGCGGGCGGCGACATCGCCACCAAGGACGGCGCCGCGTTCAAGGCGGCGATCAACTCGCCCGCCTCGCAGGCCGGGATCAAGCGCTACACCGACCTCTTCGGCGCGGACGGCTGCCCCGCCCAGCAGTGCGCGGACCTGACCGGCGGCAAGACCGTCGACCTGTTCGCGGCCGGCAAGTCGGCGATGGCGGTGCTGCTCAACTCCAACCGCGGCAAGGTGGACGCGGGCGCGGTCAAGGGCAAGTACGGCGTGGTGCCGCTGCCCGGCGAGAAGCCCGGATCGATCGCCCCGGCCTTCGCCGGCGGCAACAACCTGGGCGTGATGAAGGCGGCCAAGCACCGCACGCTGGCCGTCGAGTTCGCCGAGCTGCTGGCGAGCCCCGCGTACCAGGAGCAGATGTACGACGCGATGGGCAACCTGCCGACGCTCAAGTCCGTCAGCGGCAAGGTCGCGGCGAAGGACGCGTTCCTGAAGCCCTTCACCGACACCATCGCGGCCGGCACCAGGTTCGTCCCGCTCGACCAGGCGTGGGCGCAGATCGACGCCCAGGCGGTGATCCCGACGATGCTCCAGCAGGTCGTCACCGGCAAGGCGGACGTGGCCAAGGCCTCGGGCGACGCGGCCGCGCAGGTCTCCTCGGCCTTCGCCGCGCACTGACGGCCGACCGCCGGCGGCGGGGGCGCGCCACGACCGCCGCCGCCGGCATGTGAGTCACCGCCACCGTCACCGCCGCCGGCAGCGAGTCACCGGCGCTGCCGGTACCGAGTCACCGCCGCCGGCACCGAGCCACCGGCGCCGCACCGCCGGCCCCCGGCCGCGTACGGACGGCCCCCCTCCCGGTTCGTCTCAGAGAGCAGGTCCCGCACGTGTCCGTATCCACCTCGACCGCCCCGGCGCCGCCTTCCCCGCAGAGGCGCCGTGGGG
This sequence comes from Kitasatospora sp. MY 5-36, assembly GCF_001182915.1. Taxonomy (NCBI): domain Bacteria; kingdom Bacillati; phylum Actinomycetota; class Actinomycetes; order Kitasatosporales; family Streptomycetaceae; genus Kitasatospora; species Kitasatospora sp. MY 5-36. The sequence goes on along the minus strand of NZ_LFVW01000106.1, from coordinate 16,642 downwards.
GAAGGGCGCCGGCCGCACCCCCGGGCGGCCGGCGCCGGCGGCCCCCGCTGCTGCTGCTCCTGCCGGCCGCGGTCATCCTGATCCCGCTGGTCGCCTACCCGATCTACCAGCTCGGCCTGCTGTCCGTACTGGACTTCGGGCAGGCCCAGGCCTCGGGCGGCGCCCCGACCTCCTTCGTCGGCTTCGGCAACTACTCGAAGATCCTCGAGGACGAGCAGTTCTGGACGGTGCTGTTCCAGACCATCGGCTTCGCGGCGTTCTGCGTGGTCGCCACCCTGGCCGTCGGCGCCACCCTCGCGGTGCTGCTCACCAAGGTCGGCCGGTGGCCCCGGCTGGTGCTGACCACCGCGGCGATGGCCGCCTGGGCGGCGCCGGCGATGACCGGTTCGACGGTGTGGAGCTTCCTGTTCGACACCAACCTCGGCCTGGTCAACCACACCCTGGAGGGGCTCGGACTCTCCGGCTTCCACGAGTTCAACTGGTTCTACGACAAGTGGACGGCGTTCCTGATCGTCGGCGCCGTGGTGGTGTGGCACTCCTACCCGTTCGTGATGGTCACCCTCTACGCGGGCATCCGGGCCATCCCGGAGGAGATCATGGAGGCGGCCGCCCTGGACGGCGCCAACACCTGGACCACCTTCCGCCGGATCACCGCACCGATGCTGCGCCCGATCCTGACCATCGTGGTGATCCAGTCGGTGATCTGGGACTTCAAAGTCTTCACCCAGATCTATGTGATGACCGAGGGCGGCGGCATCGCCGGCCAGAACCTCGTGCTCAACGTGTACGCGTACCAGAAGGCGTTCGCCTCCTCGCAGTACGGGCTGGGCGCGGCGATCGGCGTGATCATGCTGCTGATCCTGGTGATCCCGACGGTCCTGTACATCCGCACCCTGCGACGGACGGGGAACGAACTGTGAGCCCGGCGAACTCCCCGGCGAACTCCCCGGCCGTGAAGCCGGCCCGGAACACCGGCGGCCCCCAGGACGGGAGCGGCCCCCGGAACACCGGCGGCCCCCGGAACACCCGGGGTCGGAACACCCGCGGCCGGTGGCGGCTGGCCGCCAACAGCGGCGCGATCGTGCTGGCCGTGGTCACCGCCTTCCCGATCTTCTGGATGGTGCTCTCGGCCTTCAAGCCCAAGGGCGAGATCCAGTCGCTCGACCCCAGGCCGTGGACCGCCCACCCCACGCTGGAGAGCTTCCGTCAGGTGCTCAGCGTGGACGGCTTCGCCCGCTACTTCGGGAACAGCCTGGTGGTCGCGCTGTCGGTGGTGGTGCTGTCGGCGATCGTGGTCTTCCTGGCGGCGGTGGCCGTGACCAGGTTCCGGTTCAAGTTCCGCACCACCATCATGGTGATGTTCCTGATCGCCCAGATGATCCCGGTCGAGGCGCTGACCATCCCGCTGTTCTTCATGTTCCGCGACGCCGGACGGTTCGCCCCGGGCATCGGGCTGAACACCCTGGCCTCGCTGGTCCTGGTGCAGCTGGCGTTCTCGCTGCCGTTCGGGATCTGGATGATGCGCGGCTTCGTCGCGGCCGTCCCGGTCTCGATCGAGGAGGCGGCGCAGATCGACGGGGCGGGCCGGACCCGCATCCTGTGGCGGATCCTGCTGCCGCTGGTGGCGCCGGGCCTCGCCGCGACCAGCGTGTTCTCCTTCATCGCGGCGTGGAACGACTTCGTCTTCGCCAAGACCTTCATCATCAGCGCCACCCAGAACCAGACGCTGCCCTCGGCGCTGCTGGTCTTCTTCAAGCCGGACGAGAACGACTGGGGCGGCATCATGGCGGCGTCCACGCTGATGACCGTGCCGGTGCTGATCTTCTTCATCGCGGTGCAGCGCAAGCTGGTCTCCGGGTTGGCCGGTGCGGTGAAGGACTGATCGCCCGCGCGTGCGGAGCGGCCGGGAGTCCCGTCGTCGTGCGGGACTCCCTGTCGTACGTGAGGGTGGGCGCTCCGGGCGTGGGCGCCGACACCGGTTCAGGAGACGAAGCCGACGATGTCGGTGCCCTTCCGGCTCCGTGCGATCCGCAGCCAGCCGACGACCTCCGCGACGGCCTCGGCCACCTCGCGCTCCGGCACCGGGGCGCGGCCCTCGCGCCCGGCCCGGTCGAACCGGTCCAGCGCCTGCCCGCAGTCCCCGGCCGACCAGGTGCCGCAGGACGGCACCGCGCAGAAGGGCAGTCCGGTGGGAAGGCCGCCGCCGTACTGGAAGTCCGCGACCGAGACGGCGGTGATCCCGTACGCCTTCAGACCGTCGTCGACCACCTCCAGCCAGTTGCCCCGGAACGGGCCGAAGGAGTCGACCTCCAGGGGCTGCCCGACCAGCCAGCACAGCCGCCGGTACGCGTAGCCGTACTGGAAGGCGTGGTCCTCGTTCCCGGAGAAGGGCCCGCCGTGCACCACGGCGCGCAGCGCCTCCAGGGCGGTCGGGGCGCCCTGCGCGATCTCGTCGGCGAAGTGCTCGTCGGACCTGTCCAGGGACGGGCCGAAGTACGCGAGGGCCTCGTCGACCGCTCCGTCGTCGCCGCTGCCGACGCGGGCGCGGAGCTCCGCGGGGTCGACCAGGTACGCGCGCAGGAAGGAACTCATATCAGCACGGTAGCGGGCGCAACGGACAGCCGGGTCGGCGGGTCCGGCCGCCCTCGGGCGGTGGGGTCGTACTGAATCTTCTTGCCGTAGAGGCAAGTTGACGGGACGGCAGCGGCCTCGCCGGCTCCCCGGGTGAGGGGCGGGAGCGTCGGTGGCCCGGGCTCAGGCCGCGGCCGCGGAGTCGCGGGCGGGGACGGCGACCAGCACGAACTCCGCGCCGGCGTCGTCCCGGACCAGCGCGGTGCGGCCGAACGGCCCCGGCACCGGACCGGTGACGACGGTGCCGCCGAGGGCGCGCAGCCGGTCGGCCGCGCGGTCGGTGTCCTCGGTCGCGAAGTGGACCAGCCAGCGTGCGCCTCCCTCCGGACCGGCGCCCGGGCCGGAGGGGCTGGAGGGGCCGAAGGGGCCGATGCTGCACGCGGGCCGACCGGCGACCCGGGCGAGGGTGTGGCCCGCCCGCGGCCGGTCGTAGCTGTAGCCGACGACCCGGCGGTAGAAGGCCCGCGCGGCGTCGGGGTCGGGGGAGAGGTGCTCGTTCCAGGCGAACGCGCCCGGTTCGTCGACCAGTCCGGCGCCGTCGATGGTGCCGGCCCGCCAGAGCCCGAAGTGGGCACCGAGCGGGTCGACGGCGAGCGCGGCGCGGCCCTGCTCGGGCACCTCGTACGGTTCGCGGGCGAGGCGGCCGCCGGCGGCCCGGACGGCGGCGGCGGTGCGCAGCGGGTCGGGGCAGGCGAGGAAGGTGGTCCAGGCGGGCGGGTCGCTCGGCCGGGCCCGTTCGACGGCCGCGACCTGGGCGCCGTACCGGGTGGCCACCGCCTCGGCGGGGCCGGTCGGGACGAACTCCCAGTCGAACAGCGCGCCGTAGAAGGCCTGCGCCCGTGCGGTGTCCGGCGTGGTGAGCACGACCCAGCACGGGACCCCGGGGCGGTAGTTGCCCGGCTTCGGCATGCGGTCCTCCTGGCGGGCCCGGTGTCCGGCGCCCGGCGTCCGGTGCCCGGAGCAACGGCCCCACCCGTCAGCCTCCGCGCCCGGCGGGTGCGCGGCAAGCGGGCGTCCCCGACGACGATGCCTAGGACACCCCGTGCGGCCGGAACTGGACGCTGATCCGCGGGCCCACCGGGCGGGCGGTCTTGGGGATCGCGTGTTCCCAGGTGCGCTGGCAGGAGCCGCCCATCACCACCAGGTCCCCGTGGCCGAGCGGGTGGCGGACGACGGTCGTGCCGCCGGACCGGGGCCGCAGCGCCAGGGTGCGCGGCTCGCCGACGGAGAGGATCGCCACCATGGTGTCCTCGCGGGCGCCGCGCCCGATCCGGTCACCGTGCCAGGCCACGCTGTCCCGGCCGTCCCGGTAGTAGCAGAGTCCGAGGGTGCGGAACGGCTCGCCCAGCTCCCGGGCGTAGTGGTCGCTCAGGGCGGCCCGGGCCAGGCCGAGCACCGGGTGCGGCGGTTCGGCGTGCGCCGGGTAGGAGGCCAGCAGGCGCGGGACGTCGACCGTCCGCTCGTACATCTCGCGGCGTTCGGCGCGCCAGGGCACGGTGGCGGCCAGCTGTTCGAACAGCTCGTCGGCCCCGTGCAGCCAGCCCGGGAGCAGGTCCAGCCAGGCGCCGTCGCCGAGCGGCTGCCGTCGCAGGCCGTCGAGCGGGCCGAGGCGGACGCCGCCGCGGTCGGTGTCGTCGAACAGCGAGGGCTGGAGGTGGACGGTGCCGTGCATGGGGTCAGCGTACGCCCTGATTCGAACAGGTGCTCGAATATTGCGCCCAGGGCATGGGTATACCGAGCGATGCACGGTGATATTCAGTTAATGCCTTCGATTTGCAGGCTAAATTGGGAGTGTGGCAACCTAATCGCAGACATTGAAGAGTTTTGACATCGGAAAGCGAAGGATCATGTCGGACGGCGCCCGCGTCATCGTCGGAGTCAGCGGCTCCCTGCACAGCCTGACCGCCCTGCATCGGGCGGCCGAGGAGGCCCGGGTCCGGCAGGCGGTGCTGGTGCCGGTGCTCGCCTGGACGCCGGTCGGCGGCGAGCGCAACTACCGGGCCCGGCCGTGCCCGCCGCTGCTGCGCGCCTGGCAGGAACTCGCCGAGGCGCGGATGACGAGCGCGCTGGAGCAGGCCTTCGGCGGTCTGCCGATCGGCGTGCCGGTGCGGCCGCTGGTCGTGCGCGGCGATGCCGCCACGGTGCTGACCGGGCTCGCCGACCGTCCGGGCGACCTGCTGGTGGTCAGCACCGGCGAGCAGGGCGGCCTGCGGGTCAGGCTGCGAGGGCTGACGCGCCGCTCGGTCACCCGGCAGTGCCTGGCCCGGGCCCGGTGCGGGGTGCTCGCCGTTCCGCCGTCCATGCTGCACGAGGACCTGCGCGCGCTGCACCGCGGCATCGACCTGCGGGAGCTCGCGGCGGCCTGACGGCCAGTCAACTCCGGTGCGTGGTAAGGCCGTCGACCACCGTACGGGTGGGGCGAAGGTCGCGCAGCGCGTCCACCGGGCAGTCCAGCGGATCGACCGGCCACACCGTGAGGTCGGCGAACGCCCCCGGCCGCAGGCTGCCGCGTACCGCGCTCTCGCCGGTCAGCCGGGCCGCGTTCACGGTGTGCAGGGCGACCGCCTCGGCCCGGCCGATCGCGTGCTCCGGGCCGACCACCCCGGCCGTGGTGCCCCGGGTGGTCATGCCCCAGACCGACACCATCGCGCCGTACGGGCCGACCGGGAAGTCCGAGCCCCCGGTGATCAGCGCGCCCTCGTCCAGCCACTCGCGCAGCGGGAAGAGCGCGGCGGTGCGCTCCTCGCCCCAGGCCCGCTGCTGGGTGAGCGCGCCGTCGTGCAGCAGCGGGTGCTGGACCGTCACCGGGATGCCGAGGGCGATCGCCCGGGCCCGCTGTCCGGGGCGGGCCAGGCCGCCGTGCTCGACCACCAGGGTGCCGGGCGGCAGGCCGGGGCGGCGCGCGGCCACCTGCTCGAAGACGTCCAGCAGCACCCGCAGCCCGCGGTCGCCCCAGGCGTGCACGCCGACCCGCCAGCCCCGCCCGACCACCCGGTCCACCGCCGCGAGCAGCTCGGCCGGCTCCCAGAGCAGCCGGCCGTGGTAGCACGGCTGCCCCTGGTAGGGCTCCTCCACGGCGCCCGCCTCGAAACCGCCGTCGATGCCGAACTTGACGCCCCACAGGCTCAGCCGGCCGTCGTCCCGGCCGGCGGAGCGCCAGGCGTCCATCCGCTCCAGCAGTGCGTCCACCTGCTCCGGCGTGCGGGCGGCGAAGCCGGAGACCAGCGCCCGGACCCGGACGGCCAGGGCGCCCCCTGCCCGCGCGGCGTCCAGCACCGCCAGGTCCTCGACCGGGACCAGGCAGTCGCGGACGGTGCCGATGCCGGTGGCGGCGAAGTCGGCGGAGGCGGCGCGCAGGCCCTCGATCCGCTCCGCGAGGGTGGGGCGCGGCAGCACCCGCTCGACCGGCTCGACCGCCCGGTCGACCAGCCGGCCGGTGAGCCGTCCGTGCCGGTCGCGCTCGATCACACCGCCGGGCGGTGCCTCGGTGGCCTCGGTGATCCCGGCCAGCCGCAGCGCGGCCGAGTTGAGCACCATGTTGTACGCGCCGCGGCGCACCAGCACCGGGTGGTCCGCGGTGGCCGCGTCCAACTCCCGGGTGGTGGGCATCCGTTGCTCGGCCAGCAGCACCTCCTGCCAGTTGACCGTGGTCTGGATCCACTCCCCGGCGGGGGTGCGGGCGGCGCGCTCGCGGATCAGGGCGAGGAACCCGGCCAGGTCGTGGGCCCGGTGGACGGGCACGCCGTGGACGCTGTGCCCGGCCATGACCAGATGGGTGTGGGTGTCGTCGAAGGCGGGCAGCACCGTCGAGCCCGGGGCGTCCACCACCTCGGTGGCCGGGCCGACCAGGGCGTCCAGGCCGTCGGGCGCGGGGGACAGGGCGGTGATCCGGCCGCCGGTGACGGCCACCGCCCGGCGGGGCGGCTCGCCGGGCACCAGGGTGTGCACGGCGGCGGCCCGGATCAGCAGGTCGGCGGGGACGGGGGCGGGGTCGGTCATTGCGGCTCCTGGATCGCCGGACACACCGGGGGGCGGGACAGCCCGGTGACCTTCTCGACGTACCGAAGACTGGGCTCGGCGAGCAGTCCGTGCAACTCGGTGAACACCGCGCGGGCCGGCACCGCGTTCCAGTCGGCGGGCAGCAGCTGCGCGGGCAGCCCCGGGTCCAGGTACGGCAGGCGGCGCCACTGGGTGAGCATCGGCACGTAGGCGCGGAACGCCTCGGCCGGGTCGACCGGCGACCGGTCGCGCCGCTCCTCGGCGGCCGGGTGCCAGGCGTCGGCGAAGGCCGCGTACTGCGCCTCGATCGCCGGGAGGTCCCACCAACTCGCCACCGCCGTCCGGAGATCGGCGAAGCCGGCGTACTCGGCGGAGAGGAACAGGTGGACGTAGGCGCTCAGCCCGAGCCGGTCCAGCAGTCGGCGGGCGTCCGGCAGCAGCCGGGCGGGCGCCAGCCAGACCCCGGGGGCGGCGTTGCCGAAGCCGAGCCAGCTCAGCCGGGAGCGCAGCTGGTGGCGGTGGGCGCGGGCGGACTCGGGCACCGAGAAGACCGCCACCACCCAGCCGTCGGCGAGCGCGGCGGGCTCCAGGCTGTGGAAGATCCGCCGGTCGCCCTCCTCGAAGACCGGCTCCACCGCCGGGGCGAGCCGGTAGCCGGTTCCGCCGCGGCGCTCCTGGAGCAGGGTGCCGGCCTTCTTCAGCCGGGACGTCGCCGAGCGGACGGCCGGGCCGTCGACGTCCAGCTCGGCCAGCAGGGCGATCAGGTCGGCGATGGATATCCAGCCGCCGAGGCGGCGGACGAACTCGCCGTAGACGGTGTTGATCAGGGAGCTCGGCCGGGGTGCGTTCTCGGACATGCGCGGGCCCTCCTCCCCGGCGACTGGTGGCGATCATAACGAGGGTGCGGGACATCGGAAGGGTCTTGCCGATCTTTGCCGGATGCGCCGATCCGGCGGGAAGCGCACGGAACACCTGCTACGGGTGACGCCTCCTGCGCGTACCGCTACCGCCCGCTACGCGTAGGCGCCGGAGAGCAGGGTCCCGGCCCCGGGGGCGAAGGCGGGCAGGCCGAGGGCCCGCAGCAGCTGGTGGGTGGTGCAGACGGCGGCCGAGACCACGGGCTTGCCGAGCTGCTGCTCGGCCTCCTCGACGGCGGACAGGGAGGGCAGCTGCACGCAGGCCGAGAGCACCACGGCGTCCGCCCCGGCGTGGGCGAGCCCGCGGGCGATCGCGGGCAGCCGGGCCGGGTCGTGGGCGGCCACGTCGAGGTTGTCGGCGATCTCCAGGGCGGCGTGGTCGAGCACCTCGATGCCCTCCGCGGCGAGGTACTCGACCACCGTCCGGGCCAGCGGCCGCAGGTACGGGGTGACCATCGCGACCTTGGCGGCCCCGAGTTCGTGCAGCCCGGCGACCAGGGCGCCGGCGCTGGTGACCACGGGCGCGGGGGCGCCGTTCTGGATGGTGCGCAGGTGCAGCCGCCGCTCGGCCTCGCGGTGGTAGCCGTGGCCGGTGGCCATCACCGCGACCAGGCAGGCGTAGCCGAGCACGTCCACCCGGGCGTCCGAGAGCTCGGCGGCGCAGCGGTCGGACTCGGCGTCCATGGCGCGCAGTTGCTCGGGGGTGACCCTGGTCATCCGCATCCGGCTGGAGTGGAAGGTGAACCGCTCGGGGGCGACCGCCTCGCGGGCCCGCAGCAGGGCGGGGACCTCGGTCTCCATGGTGACGTTGGAACTCGGGACGATCTGGCCGATCCGGTAGGTGGTCATCGGGCGGACGGTCCTTTCCGGTCGGGGCTGGTCAGCGGGCGTCGACCACGGGGTTGGCGAGCGTGCCGATCCGCTCGATGGTGGCCTCGACGAGGTCGCCGGGCTGGAGGAACCGCGGGGGCACCATCCCGGCGCCGACGCCGGAGGGGGAGCCGGTGGCGATCACGTCACCCGGTTCCAGGGTGACGCCGGAGGAGATGTCGGCGATCAGCCGGGCGACGCCGAACAGCATGTGGCGGGTGTTGGAGTCCTGCCGCGGCTCGCCGTTGACCTTCAGCGAGAGGTCGAGCCGCTGCGGGTCGGGGATCTCGTCGGCGGTCACCACGACCGGGCCGAAGGGGGCGTAGCCGTCCTGGCCCTTGGAGAAGAACCACTGGCCGGAGCGGCGCTGGTCGCGGGCGCTGATGTCGTTGACGATGCTGTAGCCGAACACGTGCCGCAGCGCCTCCGCCTCGGCCACCCGGAAGGCCGGCGCGCCGATCACCACGGCGAGTTCGCACTCCCAGTCGAGCTGCTTGGTGAGGTCGGCGTTGTGCGGGATGGGCCCGCCCGGGCCGGTGACGGCGGTCGAGGGCTTGCCGAACAGCACCGGGCGGTCGGGGAGTTCGCGGTCGGTGTCCAGGGTGCGGTGCGACTCGGCCACGTGCTCCACGTAGTTGAGGCCGACGCCGACGATCTTGCCGGGGCGCAGCGGCGCGCACAGCGAGACCTCGGCGAGCGGCCTGGTGGCCGGGGAGCCGGCGAGCAGCTCGCGGACGACGGCCAGGGCCGGTTCCCCGGCACGGATCAACCCGAGGAGGTCGGGCGGGAGTCGAACACCGGCGGCGGAGGCCAGGGCGGTCAGGTCGGCGACCCGGTCGCCGTCGAGCCGGGCGCCGAGGCGCGGGGCGGCTGCGGCTTCGGCGGTGGCAGCGGGGTCGGCGATTCGGAAGGTCAACAGGTGCATGGCGGTGGGGCTCCTGGTCAGGCGGTGGTGGTGGGCTGCTGCCCGTCCGGGTGGGCCTCTTCGCGGTGGAGGCCGAGCGAGTGCATCACCGGGAAGTCGTTGAAGGAGAACAGGCAGGCGTCCTCGCCCTGGTCGAGGTTCGCGTGCTCGTGCCAGGCCCAGGACGGGACGACGAAGACGTCCCCCCGCTGCCACTCGAAGCGGTGGCCGGCGATCACCGAGACGCCCTGCCCCTTGGCCGCGGTGTACACCACCGAGCCGGTGTGCCGGTGGGCGCGGGTGGCCTGGCCCGGTCGCAGCAGTTGCAGGTGGGCGGACATGGTCGGCATCACCGGGCCACCGGTGACCGGGTTGGTGTACTCCATGACCACGCCGTCGAAGGGCGATCCCTCGGTGGCGCGGGCGAGTCGGCAGAGCGCGTGGTAGCTGGGCTCCCAGGGCCAGCCGAACAGCGGCGAGTAGGGGCGGGTCCACTTCTCGACGCCGTACGGCAGCAGGTTGCCGCCGTAGCTGAGCAGCGAGGAGTCGGTGACCGGCCCGGGCCGCTGGTACAGCTCCGGGTGGACCTCGTAGAAGTTGGCGTCGAGGGTGTTGACCAGCGGGATGTCCAGGCCGTCCTGCCAGATCACCGGGGCGTCGTCGGCCTCGTTGCCGTGCTCGTGCCAGGTGTTGTTCGGGGTGATCGCGAAGTCGCGCGGGCCGACCTTGAGCTTCTGCCCGTCCACGATGGTCCAGGCGCCGGTGCCCTCGTGGACGAAGCGCAGTGCGGAGGCCTGGTGGCGGTGCGCCGTCATCGCCTCGCCGGGGCCCATGATCTGCAGCCCGGTGTACAACAGGCCTACGGCGGCGCTCAGTTCGCGGCGGCCGGGGTTCACCAGCATCACCACCCGGCGCCCGGCGTCGTCGGCCTTCACCAGGGGCAGGGCCTTGTGCACCAGTGGGCGGAGGTCGGCGTAGCGCCAGAGCACGGGGACGGACCTCGGCTGCGGGTACCAGGGTTCGATCTCGTTGGCGACCGTCCACAGGGCGCCGGCCTGGTACTTGGCCAACTCCTCGTAGTAGGCGAGCAGTTCCGGGCTCTCGGTGACCCTGGCCCGGCCGATCCGGTCGTCGTCGTGACCGTCGTGGCTTCCGCGACCGTCGTGACCGTCGTGGCCGGGGGTGCGTTCGGGGCTGGTCATGCCTCCTCCTCGGGGAACACCAGCGGCCGCAGCGGGCGGTTGTCCACGTGCAGCCGGAAGACGTCGAAGCGGTTGTAGTGGCCGACGATGTCGTGCATCTGCCGGGGCTGGACGCAGCGGCCGAGGTCGATCTCGGCGTAGACGATGCCCTCCTCGTCCACCAGCGGTTCGGTGACGGCACGGCCGTCCGGGCCGAAGATCCCGGACAGGGCGCTGTGCGGGCGGGCGAGCTGCTTGCGGAGCCGCGGGTCGTCGCCGGCGATCAGGTCCACGATCTCGGGGGAGACGGTGGAGCAGGAGACGACCGAGAACACCTTGCCCTCGAAGCAGTGCGCGGCGGTGCGCAGGGCGATGGAGTCCGCCATGTCGTAGTCCTCGGGGCCCACCGGCAGCGCGATGTAGCAGGCGGCGTGGACGAGTTCGCCCTGGGCCAGCAGCGTGAAGCGGGCCAGCGGGTTGGTGTTCTCGCCGCAGGCCAGCGCGCCGAGCGGGCCGACGGCGGTGGGGTGCACCGTGAGGGTGCTGCCGTCGCCCTGCCCCCAGGTCAGCTTCTCGGCCCAGGTCGGCACCAGCTTGCGGTGCACGCCGAGCAGTTCGCCGTCCGCGCCGATGATCAGCAGGGTGTTGTACAGCGGTCCGAGGCCGGGCCGGCCGCGTTCGTTGACCCCGATCACCAGCACCACGCCGGCCTGCCGGGCCGCGGCCCGCAGGGTGTCGACGTACGGGCCGGGGACGTCCACGGCGGCCCGGTACAGCCGGTCGTACCAGGGCGAGCCCTGCACCGGGTTCATCGTCCAGTTCCAGTACGGGTAGCCGGGCACGAAGACCTCGGGGAAGACCACCAGTTCGGCGCCGTGCCCGGCCGCCTCGTGGATCAGCGCGACGGCCTTGTCGACGGTGGCGGCCGGGTCCAGGTAGACCGGGGCGGCCTGGACGGCGGCGGCGGTGAAGCGGGGCAGGTCGGGCATGGGTCCTCGTCCCTCCTCGGGGGCTGCGGTGGGGAACGCGACGGCTTCTCGAGGGGCTCGGGGGCCGCTCACGGAGGGTCCGGTGACCAGCGGCGGTGGACGGGCGGGGGCGGCTCGCGCAGCAGCTGCAGGCGCGGGGCGACCCGGTCGGCGTTCGGCCCGGGCGGCCTCCGGCTGCCGGCCCGCCAGGGTTCGGGCCAGCGGGCGCCCGGCCCGGCGTGGTTCCGCTCGGCGGCGGCGTGCAGCGTCCAGAGCGGGTCGTACAGGTGGGCGCGGCCGACCGCGACCAGGTCGGCCCGCCCGGCCAGCAGGACGGAGTCCGCGTCGTCGAACCCGGAGATGGCGCCGACCGCGATGGTCGGCAGGCCGGTGGCGGCGCGGACCAGTTCGGCGAACGGCGTCTGGTAGCCGCGCCCGTACGGCGGCCGCTGGTGCGCCACCACCTCGCCGGTGGAGACGTCCAGCGCGTTCGCCCCGGCCCCGGCGAGCGCGCGGCCGATCGCCACGGCCTCCTCCTCGGTGGTGCCGCCGGGCGCCCAGTCGCTCGCCGAGATCCGCACCAGCAGCGGCCGCCCGGCCGGCCAGACGGCGCGCACCGCCGTCAGCACCTCCAGTGGCAGCCGCAGCCGGTGGGCGAGCGGACCGCCGTAGCGGTCGGTGCGGCGGTTGGTGAGCGGGGAGAGGAAGGAGGAGAGCAGGTGGCCGTGGCCGAACTGGAGCTCCAGCACGTCGAAGCCGGCCCGGGCGGCCCGCTCGGCGGCGGCCGCGAAGTCCGCGGTGACGGCGGTCAGTTGGATGTCGTTCGCCTCGTGCGGCACCGGGCTGCCGGTGTCCCAGGGGAGGGCCGAGGGGGCGATCAGCGGCCAGCCCTCGGCGAGCGGGCGCCCGACGCCGTCCGGTCCGGGGGCGGCGGTCGCGCCCCGGCGGCCGGCGTGGGTGAGCTGGATGCCGAGCGGGGTGTCGCTCACCGCCCGTACGGCGTCGACGAGTCGGCGCCAGGCGGCCTCCTGGTGGTCGGCCCACAGGCCCGGGCAGCGGTCGGTGGCCCGGCCCTCGGGGCTGACCGCGGTCATCCCGGCGATCACCAGCCCCGCGCCGCCGAGCGCGTGGCCGGTCAGTTGGGCGCGGTCGAAGCCGCTGGGCAGCGCGTCGGGGGAGGTGAAGGTGGCGAGCGGGGGCACCACGACGCGGTTGCGCAGTTCCAGCGCGCCCAGTTTCAGCGGCCGGAACATCGGCGGCACCCCGGGCGAGCCGCCGAAGGCGGTGTCCACGGCGTCCACGAAGGCGGGGTCGCGGGCCCGCAGGTTGCCGTAGGTGACCCGCCGGCTGCGGGTGAGCAGGTTGAAGGCGAACCGGTCGATCCCCTGCCCGGTGCGCCGCCCGATGGTCTCGAACCATTCCAGGCTGGCCTGCGCGGCGCGCTGGGTGGACTCCACCACCGGGCGCCGCTCGGCCTCGTACCCGGCCAACGCCGCGTCCAGGGTGGGCTGTTCGCTCAGCGCGGCGGCCAGGGCGAGGGCGTCCTCCAGGGCGAGCTTGGTGCCGGAGCCGATCGAGAAGTGCGCGGAGTGCGCGGCGTCGCCGAGCAGGACCACGTTGCGGTGGCGCCAGCTCGCGTTCCGGACCGTGGTGAAGCGGATCCAGCGGGAGGCGTTGGGGATCAGCCGGTGGCCGTCCAGGTGCCCGGCGAGCAGCTCGGCGCAGCGCCGCACGCTCGCCAGGTCGCTCTCGCCGCGCGCCGACTCCCGTGCGGCCAGGGCCTCGAAGCCGGCGCGGTGCCAGGCGTCCGCGGCCGCCTCGACGATGAAGGTCGAGCGGGTGGCGCTGTACGGGTAGGCGTGCACCTGGAGGACGCCGAAGTCGTACCGCTCGACGATGAAGGTGAAGGCCTCGAAGACCTTGTCGGTGGCGAGCCACATGTAGCGGCAGTGGCGTTCGTCCAGGTCGGGGCGGAAGCTCTCGGGGTGGGCGGCCCGGGTGCCGGAGCGGATTCCGTCGGCGGCCACCACCAGGTCGTACTCGGCGGCCAGCCGGTCGACGGGCGGCGCCGGGGTGCGGTAGCGCACGTCCACCGCCAGCTCGGCGCAGCGCTGTCGGAGGACGGCGCGCAGCCGGTTGCGGTCCAGGGCGGCGAAGCCGTGGCCGCCGCTGGTGCGGACCTCGCCCGCGTAGCGGATGTCGATGTCGCTCCAGCGGGCGAACTCGGCGCTGATCGCGGCGAAGACGAGCGGGTCGGCCCGGGCGATGCCGTCCAGGGTCTCGTCGGAGAAGACCACGCCGAAGCCGAACTCGTCGTCCCGGCCGTCCCGTTCGAAGACGGTGATGTCCCGGTCGGGTGCCAGCTGCTTGGCCAGGGCGGCGAAGTAGAGCCCGCCGGGGCCGGCGCCGATCACCGCGATCCGGCGCACCGCCCGCGGAGCCGCGTCCGGTCGGCCCGCGCGGTCCGGTGCCGTGCTCATGCGAGCACCTCGGGCCGCTGCGGCCCCGCCTCGGCCAGCGTGCGGCGGACCTGCGCGGGCCACGGCTGGGAGCCCCCGTCCTGCGGCGCGGCGTGCACCACCGACATCCGCCCGCTCGCGGCCAGTCCGTGCGGGCCGTGCACCTCGAAGGCGTAGTGCAGGGAGGAGCCGCCGACCCGGACGACCCGCAGTTCGGTGCGGACGAGGTCGCCGAACCAGAGCCGTTCGCGGTAGTCGGCCTCGAAGTGCACCCGGGGTATCCGCCCGAACAGTTCGGCGAGCCCGAGCCGGCGCAGCAGGGCCGCCTCCGCCGCCTCGGCCCAGCGCTGTACGGCGGAGAAGTGGTAGTGCCCGGCGGCGTCGGTGTCGGACCACTCCACCCGGCGCTCGACGGTGACGCTGGCCGGGGTCAGCGCGGCCCGTCGGCGCAGCTCGGCGCGGTGCAGCTTGCCGGTCGCGGTGCGCGGCAGCTCGGGCACGAACTCGACCGCCCGCGGGTACTTGTAGGGCGCGATGGCGCGCTTGACGTGCTCCTGGAGCGCGTGGGCCGTCTCCGGCCCGGCCGGTACGCCCGCGCGCAGCACCACGTACGCCTTGACCACCGCGCCGCGCCGCTCGTCCGGCGCGCCGACCACCGCGCAGTCGGCCACGTCGGGGTGGGCGGCGAGCGCCTGTTCCACCTCGGGCCCGGCGATGTTGTAGCCGGAGGAGACGATCATGTCGTCGTTGCGGGCCCGGAACCAGAAGTAGCCGTCGCCGTCCCGGACGTAGGTGTCGCCGGTGAGGTTCCAGCCGCCGCGGACGTAGTCCAGCTGGCGCTCGTCGTCCAGGTAGCGGCAGCCGGTCGGGCCCTTGACGGCGAGCATCCCGGGCTCGCCGTCCGGCACCGGGCGGCCCTGCCCGTCCAGGACCGCGGCCCGGAAGCCGGGGACGGGCCGGCCGGTGGAGCCGGGGCGGATGTCCTGGCCGGCGGCCGAGACGAACACGTGCAGCAGCTCGGTGGCGCCGATGCCGTCGATCAGCCGCTGTCCGGTGGCCGTGTGGAAGGCCTGCCAGACGGCGGCGGGCAGCGGCTCGCCCGCCGAGACGCAGTGCCGCACCCCGGCCAGCCGGTCGGCCAGCCCGGCGGCCAGGATCGCCCGGTAGGCGGTCGGCGCGGTGAACAGCACGCTCACCCGGTGCCGGCGGACCTGTTCGGCGAGCTGCTCGGGGGTGGCCTGCTCCAGCAGCAGGCCGGCGGCGCCCGCCCGCAGCGGGAAGACCAGCAGGCCGCCGAGGCCGAAGGTGAAGCCGAGCGGCGGGGTGCCGGTGAAGAGGTCCTCGGGGGTGGGGCGGAGCAGGTGGCGGGAGAAGGTGTCGGCGATGGCGAGCACGTCGCGGTGGAAGTGCAGGGTGGCCTTGGGGCGGCCGGTGGTGCCGGAGGTGAAGGCGATCAGCGCGACGTCGTCGGCGGCGGTCGGGACGGCGGGGAAGCCGGCGGGCTTGGCGGCGCAGCGGGCGGTGAGGTCCTCGGGGCCGGGGCCGCCGTAGGGCAGGACGCGCAGGCCGGGGGTCCTGGCCCGGTCCAGCTCGTCCAGGAAGCGGTGGTCGCACAGGGCGAGGGCGGGCCGGGCGATGCCGGTGAGCTCGGTCAGCTCGGCGGCGCGCAGCAGTGGCATGGTGGTGACGGCCACCCCGCCGGCCTTCAGGACGCCGAGCCAACAGGCGGCCAGCCAGGGGGTGTTGGGACCGCGCAGCAGGACCCGGTTGCCGGGGACGAGGCCGAGGTCCTCGGTCAGCAGGCGGGCGATCCGGTCGGTGTGGCCGCGCAGTTCGCCGTAGGTCCAGCTCCCGGTGGGGGTGAGCAGGCAGCGGCGGTCCGGGCCGAGGCGTTCGATGGTGTCGTCGAGTAGGGCGGCGGCGCAGTTCAGGCGGTCGGGGTAGGCCAACTCCGGCAGTTCGAAGAGGAGTTCGGGCCAATGCTCGAAGGGCGGGAGGTGGTCTCGACAGAACGTGTCCACGTGCGCCGAGGGTGAGAGCTCCATGGGCGGGCACCTCGTTGTGCGAGCGGGGAGTGAGGCCAGTATGGCGCTTCGGTGACGCCAGTCAAGAGAGCGATACACGCATTCGGGCGACGGCCCTGGTGGCGCTCCCCCCGGCGCCTCCGGTGCTCCCTGGCCCCTGGTCCCCGTTGTCGCCCGGCTCCCCGCTCGGGTCCGCGGTCCGGGACGGGCGGCAACCGGCCGTCCCGGACCGCCTCGACGGGACCGGACCGTCAGCTGCTCGCGCCGTCCGCGGCGGCATCGGGCGTGCGGCCCTCCTGCGCCTGCCGGGCACGCTCGGCGACCAGCTCGGCGAGGCCGGTGAACGCGGGCCCGGTGAGCTGGTCGCCCGACCCCTCCTCGCGCACGACGAGCAGCACGCTGCCGACCCTGGCCAGTGCCACCGCCGACGAGGAGCCCTGGACGCGGACGGCGCTCTGGTCGCCGATCCGCGGGACGGCCGCCGCCGGGTCGGTGCCGGCCGTCCGGTCGAGCGTGTGGTCGAAGGCGCGGGCGGCGGCCTCGGGGGAGGCGAAGGAGGCCACGCCGAACTCCACGGTCTGCGCCGAGGCCGAACCGAAGGTCACGGTGGCGGAGGCGAGTTGAAGGTCGCAGGAGTCCGGGAGCAGGCACGGCAGCCCGCCGCCCCGGGCGGTCCCCGCCGTCGGCTC
>NZ_LFVW01001068.1:0-2135 GCF_001182915.1 Kitasatospora sp. MY 5-36 | reverse complement strand
CCTCGCCGCCGCCGACCGCGACGGGGCGGGGGGTGAGGCCCGCGCAGGGGCCGCAGATGCCGGGTTCGGGCACCGGGTCGTGGCACGCCGCGCACTCGGCGTACCGAAGTGCCCCGGTCCGTACGGTGCTTGGGGCGGGCGGCAGCTTGTGCTCCAGGCGGTGGCGGAGGACGGCGGCCGCCGAGTGCATCGGGGCGGGCAGGCCCGGCAGCAGGGCCTGGGCGAGGTCGGCGGCGGTGCTGCCGCGTTCCAGCCACCGGGCGACCAGGGGCGCGAGTGCGCGGGCTTCGGCCTCGCCCAGGCGCAGGCGCGGCTCGGGGCGGATCACCCGGAACAGCGTGGCGACCGCCTCGCGGAGCTGCTCGTCGGACTGCCCGTCCGCCCGCCCGTCGGGCGGTTCGACGGGCGATTCGGCGGGGAGGGGGGGTTCTTGGTGCCGGTCCTTTGAAAGGGTGTCAGCGCGGCCGGTGCTCGCTCCACCGGGGACCGGGCGGGTGGTACTCGGCGCTGCGGCCCGAGGGACGTCGTAGACGTGGGTCTCGGTGATGATCGTGCCGTCGGGCAGGCGGATCTTCTCGACCCGGTAGTACCCGGCGTCGGCCAGCTCCTTCAGGGCCCTGCGGACCGCGCCGCGCCCCTGGGGGCTGGTGTCGGCCATGTGCCGACCGTCCTCGCGCCAGCCGTCGGGCCGGGAGAGGAGGTCCGCGAGCAGGCCCCGGGCGGTGTAGGAGAGCCGTCGGTACTGGAGTACGGCGTTGGGCAGCACGGTGAAGTCGCGCACGGGGGCGCTACGATGGACGCGCATCGGGAGTGTTGGCTCCTGTTGCCGGACCCCGGGGTGTTAGCGCACCGCCGGGGTCGCCTGTTTTCGGTTGGATTACGGAACGTACCACAACGGTCACGCACAGAACGGGCGTTCGCGACAACTGCCCTGATGGGGGCGCTCCGTCACCCGGCGTCAGCCGGGGGTGCCCGGGCGGTGGACGCTGAGGTCGCCGTAGGAGCGCAGGGCGCCGGCCGGGTCGCCGGGCTTGTCCCGCAGGACGGCGTCCAGGAAGGCGAGGGTGGCCGCGGCGACGGTGCGCGGGCCCCCGGTGCGGCCCAGGGTGCCGACGAGTGAGGGCACCGGCGGCAGGTACAGGGGGCCGTCCATGAAGGTGAGGTGGGCGGCGCCGGGGACGGTGAGCCGGTAGCTCGGCGCGGTGCTGGAGTCGAGCGCCTCGGTGAGGCGGGGCAGGTAGCGCGGGTCGCTGTCCGGGGTGATGGCCTGGGTGAGCGCGAGCGTCGGCCGGTCGAGGGCGGGCGCGGTGGGGCCGTGGGGGTAGCCGTCCAGGTCGACGACGGCGGCGAAGCGGCGGTCCTGCCGGGCCGCCTGCAGGGCGGCGGCGCCGCCCATGGAGTGGCCGGTCACCGCGACCCGGCCGGTGTCCAGGCGTCCGGTCAGCGGGTCGGCGATCCCGCCGCGCTCCAGGGCGTCCAGCTGGGTGAGGACGAAGCCGAGGTCGCCGGCCCGGACGGCCGTCCAGCCGGCCGCCAGCTCGTCGTCCCTGTCCCGGTCGCCGCTGGAGGCGGTCTCGGTGCCGATCGTCCGG
Organism: Kitasatospora sp. MY 5-36; assembly: GCF_001182915.1. Classification (NCBI taxonomy): domain Bacteria; kingdom Bacillati; phylum Actinomycetota; class Actinomycetes; order Kitasatosporales; family Streptomycetaceae; genus Kitasatospora; species Kitasatospora sp. MY 5-36. The sequence continues at coordinate 543 of NZ_LFVW01001068.1, read as the reverse complement.
CCGTCGGCGAGGACGACGGCGGCGGAGTCGTACGGGTGGTCGAGGGCGGCCACCACGTAGCCGTGGCTGGCCAGTTCCTCCGCCCACGCGGTGTTCTGGGTGCGCACCCCGCCCGACCCGGGGGAGAACAGCACGACCGGGAACCGCTCGCCGCCGCCGGCCACCTGGGCGTCGAAGACCGAACGGCTGCGGGCGCGCGGGACGCCGTCGACCAGGAAGCCCGGCAGGCCGACGCCCCGGGCGAGGGCCCCGGAGACGGTGCGCGCCTCCTGCGCGGTGCGTCCGAGGTACTGGGCCCGCTGCGCGCCCGCGGGGATCTTCCCCGCGGGGTACCAGAGTTGGACCACGACGGTGCGCAGGTCGTTCGGGTCGGCGGTGAAGGTCTCGGGGCGGTGCGGGTCGGTCCACTGCACCACGCGGGTGCCGACCGCGAAGCCGCCCGACGGCTCGGGGAACACCGGGACGGGAAAGGCCCAGGCGGCCACCGGGCCCGTGGCGATCAGGCCGACGCAGGCCGGTCGTCACGGCCTCGAACCGGGCGCC
>NZ_LFVW01001067.1:0-2137 GCF_001182915.1 Kitasatospora sp. MY 5-36 | reverse complement strand
GTGACCAGGGTGCCGTCCCGGGCGGTGCGGACGGTGGCCGCCGCCGTGAGGTCGCCGGTCGGGCGCGGGGCGGCCAGCACCGGGATCCGCAGCTGCGGGAGCGCGTCGCCACCGACCGGGGTGAGCAGCACCCGGCCGGAGAGCTCGCCCCGGTAGCTGCGGGCCCGGCCGCCCTGCACGGTGTCGATGGTCGGGTCGGGCGCGCGCCCCAGCTCCCCCGGCACGGCCAGGGTGACCCGTACCCGCGCGGTGCCGCCCGCCGGGACGTCCACCCGGGCCGGTGCCACCTGGTAGGAGGCGCCCGGCAGCAGGGTGGCGGCCGCGTACGAGGTGCGGTACGCCAGTGGCGCGTTCGAGGTGTTGCGCACCTCGATCTCCCGGGTCACCGCCGTCGGCCCGCCGACCTCGACCGGCCCGAAGGAGACCCCGACCCCGCCCTCCACGGCGCCCTCCCCCGCCGCGTAGGCGACGGCGGGCGTGCGGACCGCCCGGTCCACCCGGACCCTCCCGGCCCCGGTGCGCTCGGGCCCGTAGACCGGCCCGCTGTGCTCGTCGCCGAGGAAGGTGTCCTCGGTGGTGTTCATCAGCGCGGCCTTGACCTGCTCGACCGGCCAGTCCGGGTGCGCGGCGCGGACCAGCGCGGCGAGCCCGGCCACGTGCGGGGCGGCCATCGAGGTGCCGCTCTCGCGCTGGCCGCCGGTACCGCTGCCGACCAGGCTGGACCAGATGCCCTCGCCGGGGGCCGCCAGGTCGGGCTTGACCACGCCCGGCACGCCGATGCCGCGCGAGCTGAAGTCGGTCATGGTGTCGATCCGGGCCGGCTGGTCCTGGGCGACGGAGCCGTGCAGCGGGTTGCCGGGCGCGGCGAGCCGGACCGTCACCGGCCCGGCGGCCGCGGCCTGCCGCAGCCGCTCGCCGTCGGCGCGCCCCAGCAGCACGGCCGGGATCCGGTCGTCGCCGGAGATCTCGGCGAGGTGGTCGGAGTCGGCGGCGTACAGGGCGCCGATCGCGCCCGCGTCGGCGGCGTGGTCGGCGCGCGGGCCGGAGTTGCAGGCCCGGTCGGCTTCCCGGGTGTGCCAGGTGAGCAGCGCGATCCGCCCCTTCAGCCGCTGCCGGTCGGCCTCGCCGAACTCGGTGCAGCCGTCCGACTGGTCGGCGGGCAGGGCGAGTTCGCCGCTGACGTCGGCGGTGGACCAGCCCTGGTAGCGCTCGCTCCAGTGCGCCGGGACGACCCCGGCCTGGGCGGCGGGGGCGAGCACGGTGATGCCGTCCACGTCGGCGTGGCCGTGCACCGAGGCGGCGACGGTGATCGCCCGGGCGGCGGTGCCGGGGCTGCCGCCGATGCCGTACACGTCGCCGTCGTTGCCCGCCGCCGCGATCACGACGGTGCCGAGCTCGGCGAGCCGGTCGGCGGCCAGGGCGTCGGTGTCGTCGGTGCTGCCGAAGTGGCTGCCGAGCGAGAGGTTGACGACGTCCAGCCGGTCGCTCAGGTCGCCGTCGCCGTTCGGGTCGGCGGCCAGGTCGAGCGCCTCGGTGACCCGGTCGGTGGAGCCGTCGCAGCCGAACACCCGGATCGCGTACAGCTGCGCGCCCGGGGCGGTGCCGGGGCCGATCCGGAAGCCGGCCGGATCCAGCCCGGGCCCGTACGGACCGGTGTACGGGTGGCCGTCCGCGGTGACGCCGTACCCGGCCGCGGTGCCGGCCACGTGGGTGCCGTGCCCGTTGCGCACGCAGTCGATCGGGTTGTCGCCGGGGTGCGGCACCGGCTGGTAGTGCGGGGAGGCCGGGTCGGGGTCGTAGTCGTCGCCGACCAGGTCCTTGCCGCCGACCACCTTGGCGTTGGGGAACAGCGCGGGCGGCGCGGGCCTGCCGCGCTCGACCGAGCGGAACGCCTCCTCGGTGCCGGGGCCGCCGAAGTCGGCGTGGGTGTAGTCGATGCCGCTGTCGATGATCCCGATCCGGGTGCCCCGGCCGGTGCCGGCCGCCTGGTCGCCGGCCCAGACCTGCGGGGCGCCGGTCAGCGGGACGGAGTGGGCGTTGTCGCGCCGTTTGGCGACGATCGGGTGGACGGCCCGGACGCCCGGCAGCGCCCGCAGCGCGGGCAGCCGGTCGGCGGGCGCGCTGACCGCGAGGCCGG
>NZ_LFVW01001066.1:0-2138 GCF_001182915.1 Kitasatospora sp. MY 5-36 | reverse complement strand
TCCACAGCCGCGGCCGAGCCCCCCACCCCCCGCCCCGAACCGGCCACCGCCGCCCGCTGACCAACCCCTCCCGAACGCCCGCCGGCTACCCGCCTGCGGGCGTTCGGCCGTTCCCGGCCTCTCGGCCCCGCCCGGTCTCCGGACCGGGGCGTACGGCGCTCCCGTGCGGGTAGGGAGCCGTTGGCCCGACTCGACCAGAGCGGGAGGAAGGGGACTGCCCGATGGTCGATTCCGACGGATTGCACTCCGCGATCGCCGCACAGATCGAAGCGTTCACGACGGCCGGCGGCACAGGCGTGCGCAGCGTCCTGGTGAAGACGCTCGACGGCCCCCGGCTCACCGTCGCCCACCGGGCGGACCTGGTGCTTCCTGCGGCGAGCCTGACCAAGATGATCCTCGGGGTGGCCCTCTTCGACTCGGCCGAACGCGGCGAGCTCGACCCCGATGAGCGCGTCCGGATCGGGGCCCTCCCGGGCACGATGTACCCGAGTGTGCTGCAGGCCCTCGACCCCGATTCGACCGTCACCGTACGGGAGTTGTGCGGGTTCGCCCTGGTGACCAGCGACAATCCGGCAGCCGAGCACGTACGCGCCGTCCTGGGCCAGGAGCGGATCGACGCCACGATCAAGGCCGTCGGACTGCACAGCACGACCTTCCCTGCCGGGTTCTCCGAGCGGGAACTCGGTCCGCTCGGCCGGGCCAACACCACGACCGCCGAGGACATGCTGAGGCTGGTCGAGTACATCGACCGGACGCCCCACCTCGAGCCGGTCCGCCGCTACCTGGTCAACTACCTGCGCAACGACCGGATTCCGTCCCGCCTGGACGACGACGTCCCGGTCCGGCACAAGACCGGAAGCCTGCGCGGCATCGTGAACGACGCGGGCATCGTCCTGCATCCCGTACACCGCGTCGCCATGGTCTTTCTGACCGAGGGGCAGGCGGACAACATTCGTACGGCACAGGAGATCGGGGAGGTCTCCGAACGCATCGTCCGGATCATCACAGAGGGGTCGGCGCTCTGACGCGGCCCACGGGGGTGGCGCGTGGCCTTGCCTCGTGAACGACAACTGCGCAAGATCCTCGCGCTGATCAACACCCTCGCATTGACGGTGGGGCTGGTCTGCGTGGTGACCGCGGCACTGATGACCCACCAGCAGGTCCTCGCCACCGTCCTCAGCCTCATCGGCGGCGCCTTCGTGTCGGCGGCGGCCGTCACCCTCGCGATCGGCTCCCTCACCGTACGGGAGACCACGGAACAGGTGGACAGCGCCGTACTTCGCGGCATGCAGGACGTCCTCGGTCCGGTGCGCGACCCGCTGTTCGCCGGAGCGCTGTCCGCCTACCGCTACGACTGCCTGCTCTCGCCCGCACCAAACGGCGACGCCCATCCGGACTACCTCTACCAGAGCTTCCGGATCTCCTACCGGATCGAGGCCCTGCCCGGAACGGTGACGATCGCCTGCCTCGCCTCCAACGACGACGCCGGCCTGGACGGCTTCACCGGGCCCGAGTGCCTGCTCCGGTGGATGATCGACGACAACCTGGATCCGGACGACCCGGAAGTCTTCACGGTCGGCACGGTCCGGGTCGACAACCGCGAACTGGAACGCGCGCCCGCCACGCACGAGGACGTCGTCGGCGGACGCGCCAGGGTCGAACACTTCCCGGTACCGCGCGAGGTTCAGGCCACCGCGGGCCACCTGGTGGAGCTGAGCGTCACGGCACGCAAGTTCGTGGGAAACGACCGACGGATTCGCGTGCAGGCCCAGGTGTTCCGCCATGTCACCGATGCCGAGTACCGGCTCACCGTTGATCCCGCGCTCCGGCCGACCCGCCTGAGCGTGAACGCGTCGGAGATCAGCGCGCTCGGGGCCGCCCACGGTGCGAGCGTCCGGGCCACCTTCCCCGCGCCGTTCAACAACACCGCCGGGCTGATCCAGCTCCCGTTCCCGCTCCAACCCGGCAGCGTCATGGCCTTCACCATCGACCGACACGTGGCCTGACCCGGCGCCCGGCCAGGGTCAGCCGGTGGCGCGGATGTAGATGTCGGCGGCGCCGGGGAGGCCGCCGGAGATGGTGGCGACGTAGATGCGGCGGGCGGTGGGGGTGTGGGTGGGGAGGGCGGTGGGGCTGGG
>NZ_LFVW01001065.1:0-2144 GCF_001182915.1 Kitasatospora sp. MY 5-36 | reverse complement strand
CTCCTCGCCCGACCCGTGGCTGGCCGCCCTGGCCCGCCGCCGGCAGGAGGAGCTGACCGGGCTCGCCGCCGAGACCGACGCCCCGGTGCTGGTCGCCGGCCTGGACGACGCCACCCTGGAGGCCGTCGCCGACCGGCTCTACGGCGACGGGGACGGGCCCGGGCGGCTCGCCCCCGAGCCCTGGCCGGTCGAGGACCGGCTCGCCGAGGAGGGCCTGCTGGTCTGGCACCTCGACCTGCCCGGCGCCGACCGCTCCGAGCTGGACCTGGTCCGCCGGGGCGACGACCTGGTCGTCGGGGTCGGCACCCACCGCCGGGTGCTCACCCTGCCGTCCGCGCTGCGCCGCTGCACGGTGGCCGGGGCGGGGCTGCACGACGGCGTGCTCTCGGTGCGGTTCGCGCCGGACCCGGCGCTCTGGCCCCGGGGCTGACGGGGGGTTCGGCGGGGGGACCGGCGGGATTCGGTCGGGGCTCTGGCGGGCCCTGGACCGGGTTCGGCGGCTTTCCGGGCGGCCCGGCCGGTCGGGTAGCGTCGGGCCGGAGGGCCGCGGGGTGCGGCCACGGCTGAGGAGGCGCCCGCGATGACCAGCACCGACGACCGCACCGAGCCCGGCGGCCGGCCGGACGGCGAGCAGGGCGGCCAGGGGCACCCGTTCGGCCCGGAGCTGGGCCCGCTGGTGGACGAGGTGCGCCGGTTCGCCGGTGCGCTCGGCGACAAGGCCCAGGAGGCGAGCGCCACCACCCTGATCACCCTCTCCGGGCTGGCCGACAAGCTGCGCACCCAGCAGCCGGAGGTCTACTCCCACCTCGCCGCCGCCGGCACCGGGCTCGCCGCCGCGGGCAGTGAGCTGCTGGCCGCCTACCGCGCCGCCGTGGCCGGGCACGAGAGCCGCTGGACCGCCGGGCAGGGCGCGCCGACGGAGAAGATCGACCTCGACGGCGACGGTGACGGCGGCCGTGGCTCCGGCTTTGACGAGGCTGACGGGCCGTCCGCCAAGCAGTGAAACCGTGACTTCCGGAGGGTGATCGCGCTGCTCTCGTACGTCACGAAGAAGGAGATTAGATACGACTTTTGAAGCATCCCGGCCGCGTCGGCCCAGAGTTGTCTTCGGATAATGTATGCGAGGCTGTGTACGGGGGCCGGGTTGGGCGGTAGCGTTCCGTCCAGCGGAACGAGTGAATAGCTGAGGGACACATGGCTCTGACCATCGGCGTCGATGTCGGCGGGACCAAGATCGCGGCAGGCGTGGTCGACGAGGCGGGCGCGATCCTGGCCCGGACCAGGGTGCCCACCCCGGCCGACCCGCAGTGGGCGGTCGACGCCATCGCGCAGGCCGTGCGCGAGCTCAAGGAGGAGCACCCCGACGTCACCGCGGTGGGCGTCGGCGCCCCCGGCTTCGTCGACAGCAACCGCTCCACGGTGATCTTCGCCCCCAACATCGACTGGGAGAACGAGCCGCTGCGCGGGCGGGTCGAGGAGCTCACCGGCCTGTCCACCGTCGTCGAGAACGACGCCAACTGCGCGGCCTGGGCCGAGTTCCGCTTCGGCGCGGCCGCCGACCACCAGGACATGGTGCTGATCACCGTCGGCACCGGCATCGGCGGCGGCATCGTCCTGGACGGCCGGCTGCACCGCGGCCGCTTCGGCGTGGCCGGCGAGATCGGCCACCTCAACATGGTCCCCGACGGCCTGGCCTGCGGCTGCGGCGGCAAGGGCTGCTGGGAGCAGTACGGCTCCGGGCGCGCGCTGCGCCGCTACGGCCGGGAGAAGGCCGCCGCCGACCCGCAGCGCGGCCACCGGATGCTGGAGCTCAACGACGGCGTGGCCGAGACCATCCGCGGCATCCACATCACCCAGGCCGCCGAGGAGGGCGACCCGCTCGCCCTGGAGTGCTACGCCGAGCTGTCCGACTGGCTGGGCCGCGGCATGGCCGACCTCGCCGCGCTGTTCGACCCGGCCGTCTTCGTGCTCGGCGGCGGCGTCTCCGACTCCGGCCGACTGCTGCTCGACCCGGTCGCCAAGGCCTTCGAGCACTACCTGACCGGCGGGGTGCACCGGCCGCGCGCCGAGGTCGTGCTGGCCTCGATGGGCTCCGCCGCCGGCATCGTCGGCGCGGCGGACCTCGCCCGCGTCCCGTAACCGCC
>NZ_LFVW01001064.1:0-944 GCF_001182915.1 Kitasatospora sp. MY 5-36 | reverse complement strand
GCCGACGGGCGCGGCCGGGGCCGGCGCGGGGGCGCTCGGCACGGCGGCGGGGACGGCGAGGTCCGGGCCGCCGGGCTGGGTCTGGCTGATGCTGCGGACGGCGCCCGCCAGCTGCTCCTCGGAGACCGGGACGACCTGGGAGGGGATGCAGCGGGCGTGCGCGAAGGCGAGGACGGCGGTCTCGTCGCCGACGAACAGCACGGTGCTGGTGGGCTCCACGTGCGTGTCGCCGGGGGTCCGGCAGGAGGTGCACTCGTAGCCGTCGGGGGCGCGGTCGCCACCTAGCAGGCGGTCGGCTTCGTCGTCGCCGATCTCGGACCGGACCTCGTCGCTGACGTCGAGCATGCGCGGCACAGGGTCTCCTCGGATGGGTGTGGATGGGGTGCTGGGGCGGACACGGAGAGGTCGCCATGCCCAACGGGCCCTTGTGTCAGGCGTCACGGGTGCCCCCGGAGGCTGACGTGAATTGCCTCGGATCCGACCGCACCGCGTGTTCTCGTGGTCGCAATCTGTCGATGTCGGTGCCGGGACTGCCGGAATCAAACAGTGAGGTGAGTCACGGAGTCCGGATGTTTGATCTAGGAATCGACGGTTAAAGCGGACAATTCGGGCATGATTGCATGGTCGTTACCGCCGGTAACCCTTGGCTGAGCTGGGCAGACCGTCGAAGTTTTGGATTCCCCGTTGATCGGCTCGTAGCTTCTTGGACGGCGCAACGAGCGCCACCCGGGTTCACCCCCGACGCACAGCCCCCCGGTCCGCCGGGCGTGGCAGGTGCCCGCCGACGCGATCGCTCGAACACGTCGTCGGCGAGCGGCTGGGTGGCCGGGGCGGCAAGCGGCACGTCCGACACGTGCCCGGCCGCCCGACGGACGCAGCGAGTGATCACGGCCCTTCCCGGGGTCTGGTTCCGCATGCCCGCCCGGGGCTGTCGAGAGGAACCT
>NZ_LFVW01001063.1:0-1192 GCF_001182915.1 Kitasatospora sp. MY 5-36 | reverse complement strand
TGACCTTCCGTAACGAGACCGCCGCTGCCACCACCTCCACCGCCACCAAGCGCAACCGCGTTCGGATGGCTGTCGTGGCGGGCGCCGCTGTCGCGGCCCTGCCGGTGGCCGGCCTCGTCACGGCCACCTCGGCCTCCGCCGCCTCCGTCTCCACCTGGGACGCCGTCGCCCAGTGCGAGAGCGGCGGCAACTGGGCCATCAACACCGGCAACGGTTTCTACGGCGGTCTGCAGTTCACCTCCAGCACCTGGGCCGCCTTCGGTGGCACCGCCTACGCGTCGCAGGCCAACCAGGCCACCAAGGCGCAGCAGATCGCCGTCGCGGAGAAGGTCCTCGCCTCGCAGGGCCCGGGCGCCTGGCCCGTCTGCTCCGTCAAGGCCGGCCTGACCAAGGGCGGCGCCCCGGCCGCCGTCGACACCTCGGCGGGCTCCGCCGCCGGCTCGACCGCCGCCAAGCCGGCGCAGACCCCGAAGCCCGCCGCCAAGCCGGCCGAGGCCCCGAAGGCCGCGCCCAAGGCCCAGGCCGCGCCGAAGGCTCAGGCTGCGCCGAAGAACGACGCCGCCGCGCCGAAGGCTGCCGCCCCGAAGGCCGACGCCCAGAAGTTCGCGCCGAAGGCCGACCAGGGCGCCAAGTCCTGGAACCGCTCGAACGACGCCAAGCCGGCCGCCAAGGGCGACTACACCGTCAAGGCCGGTGACACCCTGAGCTCCATCGCCGCCGCGCAGGGCCTGGACTGGCACGACCTGTACCAGAACAACGCCAAGGTCATCGGTGGCAACCCGGACCTGATTTTCCCGGGCCAGACCCTCAGCATCTGAGGTCTCCCCAGCTGAGGCCTCCTCGAGCACGTGGGGCCCCGTGCGCGGCCGGCGTCGGCTGCCCGGGGCTCACCGTGCCGGTGCCCGACCGGGTGCCGATGTGCCGATCTGTTCATGCGCTGATCTGTCGGTGCGTCGGCTGTCGGTGCGTCGACGTACGGATGTGCGTACCGATGTGCACGGCTTTCACGGCCGCTTCTCCGCCGCGCGGGTTCCTCCGCCGGTCGGGGGAGCGGCCGTCGGCGTTCCCGCGGGCGGGAGTCGGGGTCGCGCGGGGGTGCGCCCGCCGTCGGCGGCGGCCGGGCTGGGCGCGGGGCTGGGCCCGAGTGGGCGCGGGTCGGCCCAGGCGGGCGCGGTGCGGGAGGATGGTGGGG
>NZ_LFVW01001062.1:0-2149 GCF_001182915.1 Kitasatospora sp. MY 5-36 | reverse complement strand
CCCCACCCGGCCGCCCCACCGGCCGGTCCGGGCCGGTCCGCCCTCCCCGCCCCGCCGCGCCCACGCCCGGCGGGGCGGCGCCGTTCCCACCTACCGCTCAGCCGCCGGCCGTGCCCGTCACCCCTGCCCCGTCCACCGTGATTAGGGCCCGTATAGGGGGTCGGTTAGGGGCGGCCCGGAGCCCCCGCCGCACGAGACTGTGACCGGCGGGAATTCGCGTACGGCCGCCCGGGAAAGGCCGCCCGGCAATTGCGCCGGCCCCGTACCGCGACATTCCGGCCCGGAAATGCCACCCCATTCCGCCGCCGCCCACCCCCGGTGCCGGGCGGAAATCGAATGCCCCCGCCCGAGGCCCGAACCGGGCCGACCGGAACAGACCCCGAACCGACCCCGAACCGACCCCGAACCAGCCCTGAACCGACCGAAGGAAGTGACGGCATGTTGCGCACCGAGCTGATCCGGCCGCTGCCCGAACTGCTGGCCGAGCACGCCCGCGACAGCTCGGACAAGACCGCGTTCCGCGACGCCGTCCGCGGCGTGACCTACGGCGAGCTCCACGCCCGCACCGGCCGGATCGCCGGCCACCTCGCCGACCTGCGCCTCCAGCCCGGCGACCGGGCCGCGATCCTGCTCGGCAACAGCGTCGAGGTGGTGGAGGCCTACTTCGGCATCCTGCGCGCCGGCGCCATCGGCGTCCCGCTCAACCCGCACGCCACCGAGGCCGAGCTCACCCACCTGCTGGACGACAGCGGCGCCCGCGTCGTCATCACCGACGCCGCCCGCGCCGCCGGCCTGGACGCCCTCGCCCGCGGCCGGGCCGACCTGCGGGTGATCGTCACCGGCGAGGGCCCCGTCCCGGCCGGCACCCTCTCCTTCGAGACCCTGGCCGGCACCGACCCCGCCACCCCGGCGCGCGACGACCTCGGCCTCGACGACCCCGCCTGGATGCTCTACACCTCCGGCACCACCGGCCGGCCCAAGGGCGTGCTGTCCACCCAGCGCAACTGCCTCTGGTCGGTCGCCGCCTGCTACGTGCCGGTGCCCGGCCTGAGCGCCGAGGACCGGGTGGTCTGGCCGCTGCCGCTGTTCCACAGCCTCTCCCACATCGCCTGCGTGCTGAGCGTCACCGCCGTCGGCGCCACCGCCCGCATCCTCGACGGCTTCGCCGCGCGGGACGTCCTGGAGGCCGTCCGCGAGGAGTCCGCGACCTTCCTGGCCGGCGTGCCCACCATGTACCAGCAGCTGGTGCGCGCCGCCCGGGAGGACGGCTTCACCGCGCCGGCCCTGCGGATGTGCCTGGTCGGCGGCGCCATGACCACCGCCGCGCTGCGGCGCTCCTTCGAGGAGGCGTTCGGTGCGCCGCTCATCGACGCCTACGGCTCCACCGAGACCTGCGGCTCGATCACCGTCAACTGGCCCACCGGCGCCCGCGTCGAGGGCTCCTGCGGCCTGCCCGTCCCCGGCCTGGGCGTGCGCCTGGTCGACGTCGAGACCGGCCTGGACGCCGCCGACGGCGAGGAGGGCGAGGTCTGGGTGCGCGGCCCGAGCGTGATGCTCGGCTACCACAACCAGCCCGAGGCCACCGAGCAGGCGCTGCGCGGCGGTTGGTACCACACCGGCGACCTCGCCCGGCGGGACGGCTCCGGCTACTTCACCATCACCGGCCGGATCAAGGAACTCATCATCCGCGGCGGCGAGAACATCCACCCGGCCGAGGTCGAGGAGGTGCTGCGCGGCGTGCCCGGCGTCGCGGACGTCGCCGTCGTCGGCAAGCCCCACGAGGTGCTCGGCGAGGTGCCGGTGGCCTTCCTGGTGCCCGGCCCCGGCGGCCTCGACCCGGAGGCCCTGCTGGCCGCCTGCCGGGAACGGCTCTCCTACTTCAAGGTCCCCGAGGAGCTGTACGAGACGGAGCGCATCCCGCGCACCGCCTCCGGCAAGATCACCCGGCACGTGCTGCTGGACGCGCCCGCCCGGCTGCGGGCCGCCGGCGGCAGCCACTACGAGCACCTGTTCCGCGTCGACTGGCTGCCGCTCTCCTCCGTCCCCGGCGCCCGCTCCGCCGCCGGCACCTGGGCGGTGCTCGGCGCCGATGCCTTCGGCCTCGCCGACGCCCTCGGCGCAGCCGCCCACCCCGACCCGGCCGCGCTGG
>NZ_LFVW01001061.1:0-2150 GCF_001182915.1 Kitasatospora sp. MY 5-36 | reverse complement strand
GTTCGCCGCCGTCCGGGCCGCGGCCACCGCCGTGTTGGAGGCCTGGATCGCGGTCCGCGCGGCGTTGGCCGCGCCCTCCGCCGCCTCGGCCGCGCGGTTCGCGGCCCGACCGGCCTTCACCAGGTCGTTCTTGGCCGCCTCGGCTTCCACGGCGGCCTTCTGCGCGGCCTCCTTGGCCAGCCGGGAGGCCTCCTGCGCGCGCTCGCCCGCCGCCTTGGCCGCGTCGGTCTCGGCCTTGGCGCGCTTGCCGGCCTCCGTCGCGGCCTCGACCAGCTGGCTGATCGTCAGAGTCTCCTGGTCACGGGCGCGGGCCAGCTCCAGCCCGCTGTCCAGGAAGTCGGTGATGTCCTCGGCCGTCCCGGTCAGGGCCCGCTGCGCGAGCCTCTGCACCTCGGGGCCGCCGGTCGCCAGGACCTTGGTGACCTGGACCCGCTGGTCCTCCTCCCGGGCCCGGGCGAGGCCCTCGCCGAGGAAGTCCGTCAACGCCTTGGCGGAACCGTCGTCGAGCGCCTTCTGCGCCGCATCCTGGACGGCGCGGCCGCCCGTGCCGATGGCGGCCAGGGCGGCCGCGCGCCGGTCCTCCTGCAGCGGCGCCCGGAAGCCGGTCAGCACGAAGTCGTGCAGCTGCGCGTCCGTGCCGTTCAGCGCCTGCTGCGCCGCGGCCCGCACGCCGGCGTCGGCGAAGGCGAGCATCTTCAGGACCGCGAGGCGCTCGTCCTCGGTGGTCGCCCGCTGCAGGCCGGCGGCCAGGAAGTCGCTGATCTGGGCATCGCCGCCGACCAGCGCGGCGGCCGCCGCGTCCTTGACCGCCGACCCGCCGGCCGCCCACGCCTCGACCACCTGGGTGCGCGCGCCCGCAGGCAGCGGCGCCGGCCCGGGATCGGCGGGGTACCGCCGTCGCCTACGCCTACCTCGTCGCCAGCGACAGCGCCGTCACCGCGGTCAGCCGGGCGCGTCGGAGACGCTTAGGCGGGAATGTGATCCCGGATAATTTATCGACCATTTCTCCTCAATTCCTTGAGTGCTTTTCGACTGGAATTCCAGGCATTTTCGGAACCGTCTACAACAACCTGTCGAACTGTCGCACAGGTCGTGAACCCACGGGTCCGATACCGAATTCACGAGCCATGCCACGGATCGAGCACGCTGGGACGTCGAGTGGAAGAAACAGCTGGTCAGAGGCACTTTGAGGGGGCCCCAAGGCCGGGCTACCGGTTTCCGAAGGGGATCGCCGCAGGCCGCTCGGTCCGCAATATTGGCTCGAACCCGACCCTTTTACGGAACTCGGCGACCGTGATACCAATAGGCCTCCGACCCGATGGCGAAGCGCCCTGCGCAGGCCCGGGTCGGCGCATCGTTTACTTCGATCACACCATTCCCTTGCCCGTGGAATTCCGAACGAGGAGGCCCCACCAGCATGAAGCCTTTGATTCGCTGCCTGACCGTCGGTGCCGTCGCCGGTGCCGTCGCCCTGACGGGTCTGACCACGGTCGGCGCCGCCCCCGTACCCGCCGGAACCGTGAGCGCCGCCGGGGCCGGTACCACCACCGCCGGGGCCGTCACCGCGGACGACACCCCGCCGCCGGCCGTCGAGGACTTCGCGTACCCGGAGGCCGACAGGATCTTCAAGGAGCGCGGCATCAAGCTGAAGAGCGGCGACGGCCACATCCTGCTCGCCACCTGCGACAGCCGCCCCGGCCTGCTCGAAGTGAACGCCCGGGGCATGTCGACCACGGACCCGGTCGGCCACGGCCGGTTCTGCTTCCAGGTCACCGGCGCGACCGGCCGCCTGAGCCTCGAACTCCCCTCCGTCTACGGCGCCAAGGGCAACGACTACGCCGTACGCGTCGACATGCAGACGGGCACCGAGGCCAAGTCCTTCGACGTGCAGAAGAACAAGTGGACGCCGGTCGGGGAGACCGCCGACCCGCAGGAGCGCGTGTTCACCCTGCTGGAGATCACCGCCACGGCGTGACCCCCGGTCCGCGCTTCCCCGGCGCTACCGCCACCGCCACCGCCCGGCAGACGAAGGAAAGCCACCTCATGGTTGCTCACGCCCACGCACCGCATGGACGGCCGGGCCGGTCACCGCCGCCGCCCTCGCCGGCACCCTGTTGTCCGGCACGCCAGCCCCCGCCCTGAACGGCGAC
>NZ_LFVW01001060.1:0-797 GCF_001182915.1 Kitasatospora sp. MY 5-36 | reverse complement strand
CCGCCGGCTCCTACGCCTTCACCGCCAAGCTGGACATCGGCAACGGCCAGCGCGCCTGCACCGGCGCCCTGGTCGACCCGTACTGGATCGTCACCGCCGCCGCCTGCTTCGCCGACAACCCTGCCCAACCGACAACCGTCCCCGCCGGCCCGCCCGCGCTCAAAGCCACCGCCACCGTCGGCCGCACCGACCTCACCACCACCACTGGCCAGGTCCGCGAGATCGCCGAGCTCGTCCCCCGCACCGACCGCGACCTCGTCCTGGCCCGGCTCGCCACCCCCGTCACCGACATCACCCCGCTCGCCGTGGCCACTACCGCACCCGCCGCCGGTGAGGACCTGCTGGTGACGGGCTATGGCCGCACCAAGGCCGAGTGGGTGCCCGACCGGCTCCACAGCGCCGCCTTCACCGTCGGCGCCGTCGACCCGACCGGCCTCGCCATCGCCGCCAAATCCCCCGCCGACGCCGCCGTCTGCAAGGGCGACACCGGCGGCCCCGCCCTGCGCAAGGTCGGCGACCACTACGAACTCGCCGCCCTCAACAGCCGCTCCTGGCAGAACGGTTGCCTCGGTGCCGCCCCGACCACGCACACCGGCGCGTACGAGACCCGGGTCGACGACCTCGGGGGCTGGATCCAGCAGGCCGTGTCCGCCTGGTCCGCCGTGGTCGCCGCCCGTTCCGGGGGCCGCAGCACGGTCTACAACCCGGACACCAGGACCGCCGAGACCTTCGCCCTGCGCAGCGACGGCGCCGTGATCCACGCCTACAACACCAACGGCGAGGGCTGGTCCGGCTGG
>NZ_LFVW01001059.1:0-2151 GCF_001182915.1 Kitasatospora sp. MY 5-36 | reverse complement strand
CCCTCCACCAGCCCCCGGCCCCGCGCCGACCGGCCGCTACGCCGCGTCCGCCGTGCTCGCCAGCCCCACGGCCACCCGGCTCCCCGCCTCCAGGTACCGCAGCTCGCCGCTCCGCCGCGCGTCCAGCGCGGCCGCCAGCCGCCGGTAGCGTCCCGGGGGCAGCAGCTCCCCGGCCTCGTCCAGGGTGACGAAACGACAACCGCGCAGCTCCTCCTGCTGGAGCAGCAGGTGCTGCCGGCCCTCCTCGTCCAGCAGCCCGCCGTCGTACATCAGCCGCAGGCCGCCGCGGCGCGGGCCGGTGCGCGGCTCCCAGTCGACGGCGAGCAGGCGCAGCGCGGACGGGTCCAGGCGCAGGCCCAGCTCCTCGGCGGTCTCGCGCAGGGCGGCGTCGGTGGGGGCCTCGCCGCGCTCGACCACGCCGCCGGGGAAGTCCCAGTCGGGCTTGTAGACCGGGTCCACCAGCAGCACGCGGTCCTGCTCGTCGAAGAACAGGACGGCGGAGGCGACGGTGTCGCCGGTCGGGTCCGGGGTCTGGACGATCGGGCAGCGGGCGGCGCCGACCCGGACCAGCTCGGCGATCCGGTGCGCGGTCTCCCGGGGGGAGATCCCGCTGGTGTCGATCATCCGGGCGTCCCCGACCAGCCAGCGGCGGGCGGCGCGGTAGCGGGGCAGGTGCTCGAGGCACCAGGCGCGGACCCGCTCGCTGCCCTCCGGGTCGCCCGGGCACTCGTCGCGGTGGGCTATGCGATCGCGCAGGATCGTTTCTTCAGGGTCCAGCACGACGTGGTGCACCGTGATCCCGTGCGAGGCCAGGTCCCCGAAGATCTCGTCCCGGTAGTCCTCCCTGAGCAGGGTCATCGGGACCACCAGCGGGCCCCCGACCTCACCGAGCAGCGCCGCCGCCGTCTCGGGGACGAGCCGGCGCCAGGCCGCCAGGTCCTGGAAGTCGGACACCGTCGCCAGCCGGTCGGCCGGGAGCATCCGACGCAGGCCGAAGCCCACCAGCTCGGGATCGAAGAGCACGCTCCCGGGCAGCAGTTCCACCAGCTCGCGGCAGGCGCTCGTCTTGCCCGCCCCGAATGTGCCATTGACCCAGACGATCACAACGTCCCCTGCCCTCGACTTCCCCCGATGCCGTTCGCACCGGGCAGCGCCCCCGTTGGTCGAACCAGCGCCACCCGTGGTGGTACCCGCGCCACGCCGCTCCCCATGCCTCCCCGGCGCGCCCGCCCGCACGCCCCGATCTGCCCCGTGACAGCGGCATGTGCCCAGGTCAGACGCCCGTACGCGGAAATATGCAGACCGGTCTACATCAAAATTGCACCCCTTCGCCACTGCTAGGGCACAGGATGCCTGGTGGGTCGACCCGCCCCGCACGCCCCACTCGCACGCTCCGCACGCCCCCCACTCGCACGCCCCCGTGCGCCGCGCGCCCCGGGCTTGGCCCGTACGCGCCCTGCGCTCGACCGCCACCGCCCGCCTCCTTGCGCCGCCCGCGCCCCACCGCGTACAGAGGAACGATGAAGCTGCTTCCCGCCGGTCGGGTCGTCGTCATCGGCTCGGTCAACACCGACCGCATCCTCCGCTGCCCCGTGCTGCCCTCCCCCGGCGAGACCGTCCTCGCCACCGCCGCCACCCGGGGCTTCGGCGGCAAGGGGGCCAACCAGGCGGTGGCGGCGGCCCGGATGGGGGCGGCGACGCACCTGGTCGCCAAGGTCGGACGGGACGCCGAGGGCGAGGCGGCGCGTGCCGACCTGCGGGGCGCGCAGGTCGAGACGGGCGCCGTGCTCACCCACCCGGACGCGCCCACCGGTCAGGCGATCGTCATGGTCGACCCGGCCGGCGAGAACAGCATCGTCGTCCTCCCCGGCGCCAACGCCCACCTGACCCCGGAGGAGGTCACCGCCGCGCTCGCCCGCCTCCGGCTGCTCCCCGTCGACGTGGTCCTGACCAGCAACGAGGTCCCCGCGGAGTGCATCCGCGCGACCGCCGCCGCACTGCCCGCCGCGGGCCCCTCGGGCGGCACCCGCTGGCTGCACAACACCGCCCCGGCCGGCACCCTGCCGGAGGCCGGCCCCACCGGACGCCGCCCGCTGGTCGTCGCGAACGCCGTCGAGGCCCGCCTCCCTGCTCGCCGCGACCGGCATGGCG
>NZ_LFVW01000105.1:0-25304 GCF_001182915.1 Kitasatospora sp. MY 5-36 | reverse complement strand
CCACCCCGGGCCCCGACCAGCCGGCGCCCGGCGCCGCCCAGAACCAGCCGCAGGTCCCGGTCTCCCCGGTGCCGGCCGCCGGTGGTCAGGGCGGAAGTGGTGGTTCGGGAGCCTCGGCCGGTTCGGGTGGCGCCCGGACCGGTGGTACGGGCGCGGCCGCCGGCGGGGCGTCGTCGGCCGGTCAGGGGAGCCAGCCCGGCGGCGGCAACCCGCCCAACCCGCCCGCCAACCAGAACCCTCAGCCTCCGGCCCAGAGCGCCAACGGCGGGACCACCAGCGCCCCGCAGAGCCCGGCCCGACCGGCGTCCTGCGGCGGCACCAGCTGGAGCACCATCGTCAGCGCGAAGGACGGCCGCGCGATCGGGATGCGCGACGACAACCTGAACGGCGACAACCCGATCGTCGTCGGCGGTCACGCGCAGTACGGCTGGGTGCGCTCGACCAACCCCGGCATGTGGATCCTGTTCAACGCCTGCAACAACGGCGGCCCGCAGCTGGTCCAGACGATGGACGGGAAGGTCGTGCTGAGCAACGGCCTCAGCTTCCTCACCAACTGGACGATGCGCACCGGCAGTTCGGCTGGCTCGTACACGCTGGGCGACTACCAGAACCAGTCCTGCATGACCAACAACGGCCCCGGCAGCGCCGTCACCATGGTCTCCTGCACCCCCGGCAACGCCGCCCAGGAGTGGCGGCTGCAGTAGGGGCCCGCTCGAGGCGTGAGAATTCGCGGCGCGGGGTGCGCGAGCGGCCTGTGAGGCTGCCGGTGACCACCACCACCGCCCCGTGAAGGAGGAGCCGTGGGCTCCAGCGCAGCCGTGCCGTCGCTTCCTTCTGCCGCCGTCCCCCAACTCGCGCGCAGGGAGGTGGTCCTGCGGTCCGGGCGGTGACGGTCGGCTGATTAGCAGACGACCTCCCGGTGTTCAAGGGGGTCCGGGTGGCGGGACCTCGCCACCGGCGTGTCAAGGAACCGTATGGAGTCTTCTACACACATGTAAAAGTCGATCGACGGCCGGCCGGGCCCGCTCGCCGGGTCGGCGCGCGGCGTGTGGCGGGTGGATTCCCGTAGGTGCAGGCGACCGGGCGTCGTTCGGGTCGGAGCCCTTGGCGGGATGTGGTGAATTGCCCGGGTTCGTCTGCTGATTGGAGGCTCTTTACCCGATGGCGGGACCTGGCCAATTGCTGAGCAAGACCTGTCAATTCACCTGCTGGATTGTCATGCTTCTGGTCATCCCCCAGCGGTAGCCCCACCCCCACCCATCGGTGGCGAACCGCTCGACTGCACGGGGTTCCCGCACGTCAGTGCCCGTCCCGCCCCACAGGTGCCGACCCGGCCCCCCGGGACGCGGTGCGACCGCGCCCAGACGCGGATTCCCGGAAGGACTCGTACGTGAAGCGTAAGCTCGCGGCCGTCGCCGTACTCTCGGCCACGGCCCTGTTGACCGGTGTGATCCAGGTGAGCACCGCCGCCCAGGCCGCTCCCACCCCCTCGCTGCAGGCCCAGGCCGCCCAGCAGCACGCGACCGCGCTCAAGCTGGCGGCCGGTCAGACCGGCCCGCTGGCCAAGGCGCTCAAGCTCGGCGACAAGGAGCAGCTGGTCGCCAAGGACGCCGCGGTGGACAAGGACGGCACCCGCCACCTGCGCTTCGAGCGCACCTACGCCGGCCTGCCGGTGATCGGTGGCGACCTGGTCGTCCACCAGAAGGCCGACGGCTCGGTGAAGTCGGTCGACAAGGCGGTCGCCGCCCGGATCGCGCTGCCGAACACGACCCCGAAGATCGCCGCCGACCAGGCCGCCACGCAGGTCACCGCGGGGGTCAAGGCCACCATCGGGGCGCGCGCCGACGCCGACGAGTCGCCGCTCACCGAGGTCCACCAGGCCGGCAAGGCCGAGCTGGTGGTCTGGGCCACCGACGGCAACCCGCGCCTGGCGTACCGCACCACGGTCGAGGGCCAGCGCGCCGACGGCACCCCGAGCCGCCAGATCCTGGTGACCGACGCGGCCGACGGCCGGGTCCTCGCCACTCACGAGACGATCGAGACCGCGGCCGGCACGGGCAACGGCATCTTCGTCGGCCAGGTCCCGCTGGCCACCACCCAGAGCGGATCGAACTACCAGCTGAAGGACGCCGGTCGCGGCGGCCAGTCCACCAGCGACCTCAACAACGGCACCGACGGCACCGGCTCGCTGTTCGCCAACACCAGCAACAGCTTCGGTGACGGCACCGTCAACAACCGCGAATCCGCCGCCGTGGACGCCCAGTTCGGTGCCGCCACCACCTGGGACTTCTACAAGAGCACCTTCGGCCGCAACGGCATCCGCAACGACGGCGTCGGCGCCCTGAGCCGGGTGCACTACGGCTCCAACTACGTCAACGCCTTCTGGGACGACAGCTGCTTCTGCATGTCGTACGGCGACGGCAGCAACAACACCGCACCGCTCACCGAGATCGACGTGGCCGGCCACGAGATGAGCCACGGCGTGACCGCGGCCACCGCGAACCTCAACTACGCGGGCGAGTCCGGCGGCCTCAACGAGGCGACCTCGGACATCATGGGCACGATGGTCGAGTGGTACGCCAACCTGCCCTCCAACCCGCCGAACTACTGGATCGGCGAGCTGATCAACCTCAACGGCAACGGTACGCCGCTGCGGTACATGGACCAGCCGAGCAAGGACGGCGGCTCGGCGGACTACTGGGACGCGAACGTCGGCAACCTGGACGTGCACTACTCGTCCGGGGTGGCGAACCACTTCTTCTACCTGCTGTCCGAGGGCAGCGGCGCGAAGACCATCAACGGGTTCAGCTACAACAGCCCGACGTACGACAACTCCACGCTCGCGGGCATCGGCCGGGACAAGGCCGCGCAGATCTGGTACCGCGCGCTGACCACGTACTTCACCTCCACCACCGACTACGCGGGCGCCCGTGCGGGCACCCTCAGCGCGGCGGCGGACCTGTACGGGTCGGGCAGCGCGGAGTACAACGCGGTCGCCGCCACCTGGACGGCCGTCAACGTCAACTGACCAGGCTCCGAGGAGACTTCGGGCATGAGTCCAGCCCGGAGCTGAACCGGGCCCGGGCCTGAACCCATCAGGCCCGGGCCCGGGGAGGTGTGGAGGGCCCCGCCAGGCCGTGGGTGCCGGCCGGCGGGGGAGTACGGCGGGGGCGACGGTGAGCGGACCACCGTCGCCCCCGCTGTGTGACGCCTGACGATACGTCAATTTTCCTTTCCGTGCAGCTTCCGTGGCGATTCGTGGCGCACGCGAGGGTGGACAGCAGGGCGCGGGGCCCTGGTAGCACCTCCGGCGGGCCCCCGTACACCCAGAAAACTCGACCATCGCGGCGGTAGCGGACAACCCCCGGGAACGGCAGTGCACTTGGTTCCGGGGCGAACCTCCGGATCCGTAGCGTCCTCGGCATGACGCTACTGACACGAACCCCGCCGAGCGCCGTCCGACGGCGCGGCCTGCTGGTCTACCTGGTGCTCGCCTACGCCGGGATGTGGGCGGCGATGACCCCGCTGCTCGCCGAGGGCTACCAGCGCACCGACGCCCGGGAGGGGGTCGGCGCGCTGGAGCAGATCTGCATCGCGGCCGCCATGCTGGCCCCGGCGCTGGCGGCGCTGCTGGTGGTCCGCCTCGTCGAGCGGGGCGGCGGGGTACGGGAGGCGCTGGCACTGCGCTGGCCGCGGCCCCGGGCCCGCGCGGTCCGGGCCTGCCTGCTGCCGCTCGGGGTGCTCGGCGGGCTGACGGCCGCGACGCTGGCACTCGGCGCGCTGGCGGGCAGCTACCCGTTCGCCGGCTTCGGCTCGCTGGACGCGGGGCGGATCGGATCGTGGGCGGTCCAGGGCCTGATCGGGATGGTGCTCTCGCTGCCGCTGTTCTTCGGTGAGGAGATCGGCTGGCAGGGCTTCCTCTTCCCCCGGCTGCTGCTGCTCGGCCGGCGAGAGGGCGGGGGTGAGGGCGCCGGTGGCAGGGCGGTGCTGGTCCGGGCCTACCTGCTCGCGGGGACGGCCTTCGCGCTCTGGCACCTGCCGACGCTGCTGATGGGCGGCCAGTACCCGGGACGGCCGTGGTACCTGGCGGTGCCCGCGCTGACGGTCAGCTGTGTGCTCGTCCTGCCGGTCTTCACCTGGCTGAGGCTGCGCTCGGGGTCGGTGGTCCCGGCGGTGCTGGCGCACGCCTTCACGAGCAGCATGAGCGTGTCGATGGTCCGGGAGTTCGCGGACCCGGACGCCGAGCTGGACCCGCTCACGATGTCGCTGGCGGGCTGGCCCGGCTGGGTCGTCCTCGGCGGGTTCGTGGCCTTCCTCGCCTTCACCGGGCGACTGCGGCCGGGCCGGTACGGGCAGGGGTGACGCGCGCCGTGGCGGGCGGCGGATGACGGGTGACGGATGTCAGATGACAGATTTCATCATCTGTTATCTGAAATCTGTTAGCTGTCGTCTGTCGCCTGTCGTCTGTTCGCGGTCACCCGTCGTCCGTCACCCGCCCGCCGGTGCCATGTCCTTGCGGATCTCGTCCAGGATCAGCCCGGCCCCGGTGTAGCCGATGCCGAGCATCCACAGGTTGTCGTCCACCCGGAACACCCGCCCGTTGCGCACGGCGTCCAGGTTCTTCCAGAGCGCCCCCTCGGTGATCTTCCCCTGGTCGGACTTGGCCGCGTCCCCGTACACCGCGTAGAAGATGACGTCGGCCGCGGCCTGGTCCACCTGTTCGGGGCTGATCTCCATCGAGAAACCGGGCTTGTCCTGGTTGGCGGGCCGCCCGAGCCCCAGATCCTTGAACAGCGAGCCGACGAAGGTGTCGTTCAGGTAGAGCCTGGTCGGCGCACCCGCCAGGAAGCGGGCCATCTCGACCCGGGTGGCCGCCGCCCTGGCCGGTCCGCCGAGCGCGGTGACCAGGTCCCGCAGCTTCGCCCGGTACGCCGCGTCCGCCGCGTTGGCCTCGGCCTGCCGGCCCAGCGCCTCGGCGTGCAGCCGGACGTTCTCCTTCCAGGTCGGCCCGGTGGTCTTGGAGAGCACCGTCGGCGCGATCTTCGACAGTTCGTCGTACCGCTTGTCGTCGCGGACCTGGTTGCTCAGGATGAGGTCCGGCCGCAGTGCCGCGATCGTCTCCAGGCTGGGCTGGCCGATGGCCCCGACGGGCTTCGTCCCGGACAGCCGCTCGGCGGGCAGGTAGGCGGGGAACGGGGCGCCCGCGGTGACGGTGGTGGCGCCGGCCGGGCTGAGGCCGAGGGTGACCACCGAGTCCAGCGCGTCGGTGTCCAGGGCCACCACCCGGCTCGCCCGGGCCGGCACGGTGCTCTCGCCGCGCGCGTGCCGGACCGTCCGGGTGCCGCCGGAGCCGGCCGAACCACCACCGGACGAACCGGAGTCGGACGAACCGGAGCCCGACGAACCACCACCGGACGAACTGCCGCCCGGCGCCGGGGAGTCGGACCCGCACGCGGCGAGCGCGAGCCCCGGGGCGAGCCCGGCGGCGAGGCCGAGAGCGGCGCGGCGGCTGAGCGGTCGGGCCATCGGCGGCACCTCCAACGTACGGGCAGGGCGCGGGAATCCCTGCCCGCGCAGCAGCCCGGTTACGCCTCGGAACCGTTCTCCCGTCGCTGGCGCAGGAGTTCGAGGTACTCGACGTGCACCCGCCGGTCCATGGCGAGGGCGAACTGGGCGTCCGCGACCGTGCGCGCCAGCGGCCGAACCCGCAGGATGCGCTCGGTGAGCCGGGCCGCCTCGCCGGGCGGCAGCGGGGTGTCGGCGGCCAGCGCGCTGAGCAGGTGCTCGCCGACCACCTCGATGAAGATCTCGGCGATGGCGTCCACGTGCTCCCGGGTGCGCCGACTGGCGTCCAGTACCGCCGAGAGCGGTACCCCCTCCGCCACCAGCTCGGTGGTGGCGTCCATCAGCCGGCGGCTGACGTGGGTGATGCCGTCCTCCTCGACGGTGATGTAGCCCTGGGCGATCGACTCGGCGGTGTTCTCCTCGGTCAGCTGGTCGCCGAAGGCGGTCTTGAGCTCGTCCCAGTCCAGGCGTACCGGGGTCTCGTCGGACCACGGTGCGACGATCGCCGCCTCCAGCCCGATCAGCTCGGCGACGTCCCGTCCGCTCTCGCCGGCGCCGATCAGCTCGGCGATGCCGCCCAGGGTGTGGCCGCGTTCGAGCAGTTCGCCGATCATCCGCAGCCGGGCCAGGTGTTCCTCGCCGTACCAGGCGATGCGGCCCTCCTTGCGGGGCGGCTGAAGCAGTTTGCGCTCGCGGTAGAAGCGCAGGGTGCGGGTGGTGATGCCGGCGGCCTCGGCCAGTTCCTCCACCCGGTACTCGCGTTTTCTGTCGCCCGCAGCAGCTCTGACCTTGTCCACGGCGATCAGCATAGGTCCGTCGGCTCGGAAGGCTCCCCGAACCGGAGCGGTCGCGCTTCTTCCATCCGGTGTCAGCAAGGGCTACCCTGCCAACCATGCCAGTGATTACTGGCGCGATTGGCGGGGTCCCGGAGGCGGGCCCCGGGAGGATCCGGAGACGGGCCCCAGGAGGTTCCGGGGCACGCTCGCCGGGAGAGCGCGACGATCACCGTCCCACCCTCAGGAGGTTGCCGCATGGCATCCAGCAGCAAGCGCCCCCGCTCCGGCGCGTCCGCAGCGACCGACACCACCGCGGCGCAGGAGTCCGTCCCGCACGTCCGGGTGGCGGTGATCGGCTCCGGCTTCGGCGGACTCGGCGCCGCGGTCCGACTGCGCCGTGCCGGGATCACCGACTTCGTGGTCCTGGAGCGGGCGGACTCGGTCGGCGGCACCTGGCGCGACAACAGCTACCCCGGCTGCGCCTGCGACGTGCCCTCGCACCTCTACTCCTTCTCCTTCGCGCCCAACCCCGACTGGCCGCGCAGCTTCTCCGGCCAGCCGGACATCCGCGCCTACCTGGAGAAGGTCGCCACCGTCTTCGGCCTCCGCCCCCACCTGCGCTTCAACACCGAGGTGCTGGAAGCCCGTTGGGAGAGCGAGCAGACCCGCTGGCGGATCACCACCTCGGCCGGCCAGTGGACGGCCGACGCCATCGTCTCCGCCGCCGGACCGCTCGCCGACCCGCAGATCCCCGACCTGCCCGGGCTGGGCGACTTCCCCGGCAAGGTGTTCCACTCCTCCCGCTGGGACCACGACTTCGACCTGACCGGCAAGCGCGTCGCGATGGTCGGCACCGGCGCCTCCGCCGCGCAGATCATCCCGTCGATCCAGCCCAAGGTCGGCAGGCTGACGGTCTTCCAGCGCACCCCGGCCTGGGTGCTGCCGCGCCGCGACCGCGAGATCAGCCAGCTGGAGAAGTGGCTGCACGGCCGCCTGCCGGTCACCGCGAAGATCCGCCGCGGCACCCTGTTCGCCCTCCGCGAGCTCCAGGTGGACGCGTTCGTGCGCCGCCCCGGACTGCTGCGCCTGGTCCAGCAGCTCGCCGAACGCCACATCGCCCAGGGCGTCCCCGACCCGGCGCTGCGGGCCAGGCTCACCCCGGACTACCGGATCGGCTGCAAGCGCATCCTGCTCAGCAACACCTACTACCCGGCGCTCGCCGCGGCCAACACCGAGGTCGTCTCCTCCGGCCTGCGCGAACTGCGCGGCTCCACGCTGGTCGCGGCCGACGGCAGCGAGCGCGAGGTGGACGCCATCGTCTTCGGCACCGGCTTCCACGTCACCGACATGCCCATCGGCGCCCGGGTGTTCGGCGCCAACGGGACCAGCCTGGCGGAGGAGTGGAAGGACGGCATGGAGGCGCTGCGCGGCTCGACCGTGCACGGCTTCCCGAACCTCTTCTTCGTCATCGGGCCCAACACCGGCCTCGGCAACAGCTCGATGATCCTGATGATCGAGTCCCAACTGAACTACATGATCGACGCGTTGACCACGCTCGGCTCGATCGGAGCCGCCGCGATGCAGCCCACCGCGCGCGCCCAGCGGCAGTGGAACCTCGAACTCCAGCACCGGATGGACCGCACCGTCTGGACCACCGGCGGCTGCCTCAGCTGGTACCTCGACCCGAGCGGTAGGAACACCGTGCTCTGGCCCGGCTCCACCACCTCGTTCCGCCGGGCCACCCGCAGGGTCGACCTGGGCGAGTACGAGCTGATCATGCGCGCCGCACCGGCGGCCGCCCGCACCGTCCAGGAGGTCTCCGCGTGAACGGCGTCCGGCTGCCCGAGGAGTACGAACCTCCTGTTCCCGTGGAGGAGTTGAGCGTACGGTCGGCGGACGGCATCCGGCTGCACGTCGAGGTGCACGGCCGGCTCGACGCGCCCACCGTGGTGCTCGCCCACGGCTGGACCTGCTCGACCGTCTTCTGGGCCCCGGTGATCCGCCTGCTGGCCGACCGCTACCGGGTGGTGGCCTACGACCAGCGCGGCCACGGGCGCAGCGAGATCCCGCCGAGCCGGGCCCGCTACTCGACCAGGGCGCTGGCCGAGGACCTGTCCGCCGTGCTCGCGCGGACCGTGCCGGCGGGCGAGCGGGCCGTGCTCGCCGGGCACAGCATGGGCGGGATGACGATCATGGCCGCCGGTGGCCGCCCCGAGGTCGCCGAGCGCACCGCCGCGGCCGTCCTGATCTCCACCGGGCCGGGCGACCTGGTGGCCGAACTCACCGTCCTGCCACCGGCCGTACGCGCCCGGGGCCTGCGACGCTTCCTGCACCGGCAGCTGCTGCGCTCCCGGATGCCGCTCGGACCGGTCTCGCCGGTCAGCCGGGCGGCGCTCAAGTACGCGACCATGGGCGCCGGTTCGCCCGCCGGCCAGGTCGAGGCGACGGCCCGGATCGTGCACGCCTGCCCGACCGCCGTCCGCGCCAACTGGGCCGCGGTGCTGGACCGGCTGGACGTCCACGCCGGGCTCGCCCGGATCGCCGCGCCCACGGCGGTGGTGGTCGGCACCGACGACCGGCTGACCCCGCCGGTGCACGCGCACCGGATGGTCGCCGAACTCCAGGACGCACAGGGGCTGTTGCTGCTGCCCGGGGTCGGGCACATGTCGCCGCTGGAGCGCCCGGCGGAGGTCGCCGCGGAGATCCACCGGATGGCCTCCGGGTACCTGACTGCCGCGCCCGCCGGCGCCGTTCCCGCTTCCCTTCCCGCTTCCGCTTCCACTGACGAGAGGACCGCCGTCGCATGAACGCCATCCTGCCGTTGTCCGAGCAGGTCGTCGTCGTCACCGGGGCCGCGCGTGGCGTCGGCGCGTCGCTGGCCCGCAAGCTCGCCCGGCGCGGGGCCAAGGTGGCCCTGCTGGGGCTGGAGCCGGAGGAGCTGAAGGCCGTCGCCGCGCAGTGCGGCCCGTCCGCGACCAGCTGGGAGGTGGACGTCACCGACCTCGACGCGCTGGAGGACACCGCCCGGCGGATCAAGGAGCACTACGGGCGGGTCGACACCGTCGTCGCCAATGCCGGGATCGCCCTCGGCGGGCCGCTGGCCGACAGTGACCACCGGGCGTTCAGCCGGGTCATCGAGGTCAACCTGCTCGGCAGCGTGGCCACCGCCAGGGCCTTCCTGCCTGCGCTCGCCGAGAGCCGCGGGTACCTGCTCCAGATCGCCTCGCTCGCCGCGCTGACCCCCGCGCCGCTGATGAGCGCGTACTGCGCCAGCAAGTCCGGGGTGGAGGCCTTCGCCCACTCGATCCGCGCCGAGGTGGCCTACCAGGGGGTCAAGGTCGGTGTCGGGTACCTGAGTTGGACCGACACGGACATGGTGCGCGGGGCCGACGAGGACGCCGTGCTGAAGCAGATGCGCTCCCGGCTGCCGTGGCCGGCGAACAAGACGTATCCGCTGGAGCCCGCGGTGGACCGGATCGTCGCCGGGATCGCCCGCCGGTCCGCCCACGTCTACGCCCAGGCCTGGCTGCGCGGGATGCAGCCGGTCCGCTGGCTGCTGCCGAGCCTGATCGCGGTGGTCGGCTCCCGGGACGTGGCCCGGCTCGCCCCCCAGCTCGCCGCCACCGCCGCCACTCGCCTGCGCGCCGTCGGCGCCGGGGGCGCGGCGGACGACCGACGGCGGACAGTCGACAGCTGACGGATGACAGGCGACGGATAACAGCCGACAGATAACAGATTTCGAAATCTGTTATCTGTCGGCTGTCAGCTGTTCGTCGTTCGCCGTCACCCGCCCCCGCCGCGATCCCCGCCAGCGTCTCCAGCGCCCGCGCCAGCACCGGCAGCGGCGGCGAGGCGAGCCCGACCCGGACGGCGGAGGGCGAGCGCCGGGGATCGACGGCGAAGGCCGCCGCGGGCGTGACCGAGATCCCGGCCCGCGCCGCCTCCGCGACGAAGGTCTCCGCCCGTCGGCCGGTCGGCAGCTCCCACCACAGGTAGTACGAGCACGGGTCGGACCGCAGCCGCTGCCCCGCCAGCACCTCGCGCGCCAGCAGCTGCCGGGCCGTCGCGTCGGCCCGCTTCGCCGCCTCCACCGTGGCCAGCGTGCCGTCCCCGATCCAGCGCACCGCCGCCTCCAGTGCGAAGCCGCCCGGCGTCCACCCGCCCGAGCGCAGGGCGCCCGCCACCCGTTCGCGCAGCGCCGCCGGGACGACCGCGAACCCGGTGGTCAGCCCCGGGGCGAGCCGCTTGGAGAGGCTGTCCACGAGGACGGTGCGCTCCGGTGCGAGCGCCGCCAGCGGCACCGACTCCGGCCGCAGGAAGGACCAGACGGCGTCCTCGACCACCGGCAGGTCGAGCCGCCGCAGCAGCGCCACGAGCGCCACCACCCGCTCCTGCGGAAGGCTCGCGCCGAGCGGGTTCTGCAGGCGCGGCTGGATGTACACCGCGCGCAGCGGTCCGGCCCGGTGGGCGGCCGCCACGGCGTCCGGCAGCAGCCCGTACTCGTCCACGGCCAGCGGCACCAGCACGATGCCCAGCCGCTCCGCCGCCGCCTTGACCACCGGATAGGTCAGCTCCTCCACGCCCAGCCGCTGTCCGGGCGGCACCAGCGCGGACAGGGCCCCGGCGATGGCCTGCCGCCCGTTGCCGGCGAACAGCAGGTCCTCCGCCCCGACCTCCCAGTCGCCGGCCGACACCAGTCCGGCGAACGCCCGCCGTGCCGCGCCCGTTCCGGCCGCGCCGACCGGCCGTAGCGCCTCGCCCAGCGCGTCCGGCCGCAGCAGCGGCGCCAGTGCGCCCGCGAGCAGTTCGGCCTGCCCGGAGACGGCGGGGTAGTTGAGCTCCAGGTCCACGGGGGCGGCGGCCGGCTCCGCGAGTGCCACCCGGGTGCCGTCCGGTGCGCGCCCGGCCCGGACGAAGGTCCCGCGCCCGACCTCCCCGACGGTCAGCCCGCGCCGGGCCAGTTCCCGGTAGACGCGCCCCGCCGTCGAGTTGGCGATGCCCCGACCGCGGGCGAACGCCCGTTGGGTGGGCAGCTGCTGGCCGGGCCGCAGTCGTCCGTCGGCGATCTCGGCGGCGATCCGGTCGGCGATCAGGCGGTAGTCGTCCATCGGCGTTCGCTCCTCCAGGGCCTCGGGCGCTGGATTGCACCGAGGGCAAAGTCATCATTGCATTGACCCGATGAGCCGTCCTAGCCTCCTCGCATGGACGCGTTGACATCCGCCGTGGACGGCCGGGCCCTGCTCGGGATCGCCGCCGTGGCCCTGGGCATGGTGCTGTCGCCCGGGCCGAACATGATCTACCTGGTCTCGCGCTCGATCGCGCAGGGCCGCCGCGCCGGGCTGATCTCGCTGACCGGGGTCGCGGCCGGCTTCCTGGTCTACCTGGTCGCGGTGACGGCGGGGGTGGCCGCGGTGTTCTCGGTGGTGCCCGCCCTCTACACCGCGATCAAGCTGGCCGGTGCCGGGTACCTGCTCTGGCTGGCCTGGAAGGCGGTCAAGCCGGGCGGCACGGCGGTCTTCGCCCCGCAGCAGCTGCCGCCGGACCCGCCGCGCCGGCTGTTCGCGATGGGCTTCCTGACCTGCCTGCTCAACCCCAAGATCGCCATCATGTACATCTCGCTGCTGCCGCAGTTCGTGGCCCCGGAACGCGGTCACGTCGCCCTGCAGAGCCTGCTGCTGGGCCTGACCCAGATCGCGATAGCGATCACCGTCAACGGCCTGATCGCGGTGAGCGCGGGCAGCATCGCGGCCTTCCTCAACCGCCGCCCCGGCTGGCTGCGGATCCAGCGCTACGTGATGGGCACCGTCCTCGCGGGCCTCGCCGTGCACATCGCCGCCGACCGCGCCAAGGCCGTGGCGGTTTAGGGCGTCTCCTCGCCGGCTAGAGCCGGCTGGCGACCCGCAGTGCCTCGTACCCCGCCTGGACAAACCGTCCGTTCAGCGCCGGAGCGGTGTTGGCCACCGCCGCGACGGCCGCCGAACGTTCCGGCGAGAAGCCCACGAAGGCGGTGAACCCCCGGGTGCCCCCGCTGTGGAAGAAGAGGTCCCGGTCGCCCGAGCGGCGGTGCATCCAGACCAGGCCGATCCGGTCGGTCGAGTGCGGCAACCGCAGCCGCAGCCGCCGGACGTCCCGCAGGGCGGCCTTCAGCCCGCTGCCCGGGCCCGCCGCCGGCCCGTCGTCCAGGTGTGCGCGGAGGTATCGCAGCAGATCGGTCCCGTCGGACCGCACCGCGCCGGCTCCGGGTAGCCCGGGGATGTGCCAGGGCGGGAGCGCCTGTCCGCGCCGGTAGCCGGTGGCCCGGCCCGGCGGGTCCGGGGCGCAGGTCGTGGACCGCAGCCCCAGCGGTCCGCAGACCCGGTCGACGAGCAGTTCCCCGTACGGCAGCCCGCCCGTCTCGGCGAGCACCCGGCCGAGCAGTCCGACTCCGTAGTTGGAGTACCCGTACCTGCTGCCGGGCTGTCCACGTACGGTCGTTCGGGCCAGTGCGTCCCTCAACTGTTCGTCGCCGTACGTCTGGTACGGGTTGCTGAACCAGGCCGGGACGGCCTTCGCGAGCAGTCCCGGGGGCAGTCCGGGCAGGCCCGAGGTGTGGGTGGCCAGGTGCAGCAGCCGGATGGGTTCCGGTGAGTGGACCTTCGCGGCGCGCCAGCGGCGCGGCAGCCTGCTCTCGACCGGGTCGTCCAGGGCGAGTTCACCGCGGGCGACCATCTCCGCGAGCAGCAGTGCGGTGAACGTCTTGCTGACGGAGCCGAGTTCGAAGACGGTGTCGGGGGTGCAGGGCGCGGCGGCCGGTCCGCGGTGGACCCGCCCGAAGCAGCGCACCTCCGCCAGGTCGCCGCGGGCCAGGGCGACGGTCACGGCGGTGGCGTAGGGCTCGGCCGCCCGCACCACCGCCGTGACCGCGGCGTCCAACCCGTTCAAGGGGCCACCGGCGTGCCGCCGAGGGCCCGGGAGAGCGCGACGTTGGCGGCCACCACCCCGACCACCGCGGTATGGCAGTGCTGGCGGAAGTCCTCCTCCGGGTCCTCGTTGTCGGGCGCGGAGCCCTCGCACTTGATCATTCCGTCCGCCTGCTGGGCCGCTGCCAGCGCCTCCCAGCCGGTCCGGCCGGTGACCGGTTCGCCGATGCACGAGTCCACGATGAGCAGTTCGCCGGCGAGGTCCCACTGCTCGATCTCCAGCCAGATGTCGAGCCAG
The DNA here is from genome assembly GCF_001182915.1 of Kitasatospora sp. MY 5-36. Classification (NCBI taxonomy): domain Bacteria; kingdom Bacillati; phylum Actinomycetota; class Actinomycetes; order Kitasatosporales; family Streptomycetaceae; genus Kitasatospora; species Kitasatospora sp. MY 5-36. The sequence goes on along the minus strand of NZ_LFVW01000105.1, from coordinate 11,766 downwards.
ACCGGCAGCCAGTCGCGCAGGTAGTCGCGCATCGGCTCGGGCAGGCACTCGGGCCGGGCGCCCCAGTCGGTGAGGTGGAAGACGGTGTGGGTGACCTGGTAGGCGATCACCCAGGCGACGGTCCATGGCTCGGGGAGGGCGCCGAGCCAGGTGTTCCGGGCCAGCCGGGGCCAGTCCGGCTGCGGTTCGAGGCCGGAGATCCGCCGCGCGTTGGCGAGGGCGAGGTGGCGGCTGCCCTGGATCTCGACGGCGTGCACGGCGCGGAGCCGGCCGATCGAGGTGAGCAACTCCTCCATGGCGGCGTGGCGGTAGCCGGACCGGGCGAAGTGGCCGTACGTCTCCAGCGGGTCGACGAGGGTGACGTGCCGCAGCTGTCGTTCGAGCAGCAGGTCGCCCTCGCCCAGCTGGGCCCAGGCGGCTTCGAGGAGTTCCCGCGCGAGGCGGGCGTCGTGCGGGCCGGTGACGCCGTCGCGCAGGACCAGGGAAGAGGCCAACGCGGCTTCGCAGAGCGGCTTGTAGACGTCTTCCGGGTCGGCCAGGTCGACGATGGTGCTTTCCTCCAGCCGGCTGTAGCCGCGCTGGTAGCCGGCGTGCAGCCAGGCCAGTGACCGGGAGCCGAGCTGTTGGGCGGTGGCGAGCACCGAGGTTTCGGTCATTTCGGCGCTCCTTCCAACATGCGCTGGGCGATGGTGAGTTCGAGCACGGAGCGGGACGTCCCGTCGCCGGCCAGGCGGATCCGGTCCAGGACGGGTTCGATCTCCAGCCGGAGCGGCCGGCCGTCGGCCCGGGCCCAGGAGAGCCACCGGGCGAGCCGTACGGCGGTGGTGGGGTCGCGCCGGAGCATGCTGCGGACGGCGCCGCGGGCGAGGTGCAGGGTGTTCGCGCGGGCGGCGTCGTGCACCGGGCCGTCCAGCGTCGGCAGTGCCAGGGAGGACAGTTGGGCCATCCGCTTCGACCACGCCTGCCAGCCGACGGCCTCCGGGTCGGACAGTGGCGCGGGGGTCTGTACGGCCGCCCCGTACGGTGTGCGGGCGAGCAGTCCTCCGGCCGCCCAGTCCTGCCACCCGATCACCAGCGCGGCCTCCGCGGAGGAGGGGGCGGGTGCGGGGAAGGCCGCCCGCGCCTCGGCCAGCAGGGCGGCGGTGGTGCCGTCGGGCTCCGCACCGGTGAGCAACTGCGGTGCGAACAGGTCCGGTCCGAGCACACGTACCGCGGCCAGCAGTGGGCGGGGCACGAGGCTGTCGGGGTCCGCGAGTGCGGCCGCACCCCCGCCGTCCCGGAGGGCGGCGAGGGTCCGGTCCGCCACCCGCTCGACCGCCGCGGCGAACTCGTCACGGAGAGGGGTCTCGGCGGTTGGCATGGTGATCGGGTCCTCCTTCAGGAGGTTGGTCACGGGCGCGAGGCCCGACAGGGGGGAAGTCGCCCTACCGGGTCGGCTTCTCCTTGGGGCCCTTCGGCGAGAGGAGCAGCAGCGCGGCGAGCAGCACCGCGCCGGCGGCCTCGGGCAGGTACGTGGGCGCGTCGGACACGACGGCCTCGTCCTCCACCATCAGGCTCGCGAGTGTCTCGGCTTCGAGTGTCGCGCTGTGCGACGTCGTAGCCGTTTCGGTCCGGAACTGAGTAAGCATCAGAAGTGCCTCCTCGTCTGGATTTCACCGCCCGGTCGGACGATGCCCCCGTTCGACAGTACGAGCACCTCCCGGGGGCTGCATCCGCAACTCTCTGAGCTGGGAAATCGCCCTCGGTGTGGGGCCGGAAGCGGCGAGTCGGTACGGTCTGGGGCATGACCACAGCCTTGATCACCGGCGCGACCGCCGGCATCGGAGCCGCCTTCGCGCGACGGCTCGCCCGCAGCGGCTACCAGCTCGTCCTGGTGGCCCGGGACACCGAGCGCCTGGAGCGCGCCGCCGCCGACCTGCACGGCAGGTACGGCATCGAGACGGAGGTGCTGACCGCCGACCTCGCGACCGACGAGGGCATCGGCGCCGTCGAGGCCCGACTCACCGACCCCGCCCGCCCGGTGGACCTCCTGGTCAACAACGCGGGCTTCGGCAACAAGGGCGCCTTCGGGACCGTCCCGCTCCAGGACGAGCTGGCCATGCTGAAGGTGCACATCGAGGCGATCCTGCGGCTGACCACGGCCGCCCTGCCCGGAATGCGGGAGCGCGGCCGCGGTGCGATCGTCAATGTGGCCTCGGTGGCGGCCTTCCTGCCGCGCGGCACGTACGGCGCGAGCAAGGCCTGGGTGGTCAGTTTCACCCAGGGCGTGCTGCGCGACCTCGGCGGTACGGGCGTGCGGATGATGGCGCTCTGCCCGGGCTTCACCCGGACCGAGTTCCACCAGCGGGCCGGCATGGGCACCGGGAACATCCCGTCCTGGTCCTGGCTGTCCGCCGAGCGGGTGGTGGACGAGGCGATGCGCGACCTGGCACACGGCCGGGCCGTGTCCGTGCCGGGCAAGCGGTACAAGGTCGCCGTGGCCATCGCCCGGATGCTGCCCTCCGGCAAGCTCGGCGGGGTCTCCTCGAAGGCGGCGCGCACCTACCGGACCAACTGAGGCCCGGGGCGGTCGGGGCGGTCGGGCGGCTCCGCAGGGATCGTGCGCGCGCTCCGCAGGGATCGTACGGGCGCTCCGCGGAGCCTGAACGGACGAGGAATAGGGCAACAGTCACTATTAGCGTATCTAACTATGAGCTATCCTCGCTATATTGCCCCGCACCCGACCGCCCCACCCAGGGAGGCCCGTCCTTGAGGCCCACCGCCATCGACTGGACCCCGCCCGAGCGCGCCGAGGGCGAACCCCGCCCACCGGCCGAGTGGCGCCGCATCCTCGCGCTCTTCCGCCCGTACCGGGCCCGCCTGGCCGTCGTCGGGCTGCTGGTCGCCGCCTCGGCCGTGGTCTCGGTCGTCTCGCCCTTCCTGCTCAGGGCCGTCCTGGACACCGCCATCCCGCAGGGCCGCACCGGGCTGCTCAGCCTGCTCGCGCTCGGGATGATCCTGACCGCCGTGGTGAACAGCATCTTCAACGTCCTCCAGACGCTGATCTCCACCACCGTCGGCCAGCGCGTGATGCACGACCTGCGCACCGCCGTCTACGGCCACCTCCAGCGGCAGTCGCTGGCCTTCTTCACCCGCACCCGCACCGGTGAGGTGCAGTCCCGGATCGCCAACGACATCGGCGGCATGCAGTCCACGGTGACCTCCACCGCGACCAGCCTGGTCTCCAACCTGACCGCCGTGGTCGCCTCCGTCGTCGCCATGGTCGCCCTCGACTGGCGGTTGACCGTCGTCTCGCTGCTGCTGCTCCCGCTGTTCGTCTGGATCAGCCGCAGGGTCGGGCAGGAGCGCAAGAAGATCACCACCGAGCGGCAGAAGCAGCTGGCCGCGATGAGCTCGGCGGTCCAGGAGTCGCTCTCGGTCAGCGGCATCCTGCTCGGCCGCACGATGGGCCGCTCCGGCTCGCTCGCCCGGGAGTTCACCGGGCAGTCCGACCAGCTCGCCGACCTGGAGGTGCGGGCCAGCATGGCCGGGCGCTGGCGGATGAACACCATCCAGATCGTGATGGCCGCGATGCCCGCGCTGATCTACTGGGCGGCCGGGCTGACCTCCGCCGCCGGTGCGCCGATCGTCTCGGTCGGCACCCTGGTCGCCTTCGTCACCCTCCAGCAGGGCCTCTTCCGGCCCACCGTCAGCCTGCTCTCCACCGGCGTGGACGTGCAGACCTCGCTCGCCCTCTTCCAGCGCATCTTCGAGTACCTCGACCTGCCGGTGGAGATCGACGAGCCGGCCGACCCGGTCACCCTGACCGACATCCGCGGCGAGGTCCGCTTCAAGGACGTCGACTTCCGCTACGACCCTGCGCAGGAGCGCCCCACCCTGGCCGGCGTCGACCTCACCGTCCCGGCCGGGAGCTCGCTGGCCGTGGTCGGCGAGACCGGCTCGGGCAAGACCACCCTCAGCTACCTCGTCCCGCGGCTGTACGACGTCACCGGCGGAAGCGTCACCCTGGACGGCGTGGACGTGCGCGAACTGTCCTTCGACACCCTGGCCCGCGCGGTCGGCGTGGTCTCCCAGGAGACCTACCTCTTCCACGCCTCGGTCGCCGAGAACCTGCGCTTCGCCAAGCCCGGCGCCAGCGACGCCGAACTGGTCGAGGCCGCCCGGGCCGCACAGGTCCACGACACCATCGCCGCCCTCCCGGACGGCTACGACACCCTGGTCGGCGAGCGCGGCTACCGCTTCTCCGGCGGCGAGAAGCAGCGCCTCGCACTCGCCCGGACGATCCTGCGCAACCCGCCGGTGCTCATCCTCGACGAGGCCACCAGCGCGCTCGACAACCGCACCGAGCACGCCGTCCAGCAGGCCGTGGACACCCTGGCCGCCGGCCGCACCACCATCACCATCGCGCACCGGCTCTCCACCGTCCGCGCCGCCGACCAGATCGCCGTCCTGGACCACGGCGAGGTGGTCGAACTCGGCACCCACGAGGAGCTGGTGGCGCTGGACGGACGGTACGCGGCGCTGCTGCGCCGGGAGGTGCCGGAGGCCGCCCGGCAGCCCGAGCCGGCCGCACTCGGGCACGTGTGACGGGACGGGCGCGCCCGGGTTCGTGTCGAGCCGGATCGACGGGGCGGCCGCCGGGCTCGGGTGCGCGGGACGGGCCGGCGTGCGAGCGCGTGCGCCCGGGACGGGCCGGCGGTCAGGCCGCCTTCGGGACCTCGTTGTAGCTCTCCGCGACCTCCTGGCCGGAGAGCCGCTGGATGGCCGCCATCACCTCGTCGGTCACCTGCCGACGGGCCTTCAGCGAGCGGGCCTGCCCGTGCAGCTCGTCGAAGTGCAGCGGCTCGCCGAAGCGGACCGTCACCTTCTTCAGCCGCGGCAGCCGCTTGCCCACCGGCAGGATCTGCTCCGGACCCTCCAGCGCCACCGGCACCACCGGCACGCCCGCGGTCAGCGCGAGCCAGGCGACGCCCGTCTTGCCCCGGTAGAGCCGGCCGTCCAGGGAGCGGGTGCCCTCGGGGTAGATGCCGAAGGCCTTGCCGTCCTCCAGGATCTCCAGCGCCGACTCCAGCGAGGCCTGAGCGGAACGGTAGGTGCCGCGCTCGACCGGCACGGCGCCGATGGCCTCGAAGAAGCCCTTGGAGAGCCGGCCCTTGAGCCCGGTGCCGGTGAAGTACTCGGCCTTGGCGAGGAAGTGGACCCGGCGCGGGGCGGTCAGCGGGATCACCACGCTGTCGATGAAGGACAGGTGGTTGCTGGCCAGGATCACCCCGCCCTTGCGCGGCACGTTCCCGATTCCCTCGATGACCGGCCGCCAGATCCCCCGCGAGACCGGTTTCAGCACCAACTTGGTGGCGAGGTCGAGCACGATTCCCTCCCTGGACGAACGATCGCCCGGGAGGAGCCCGGGCCTGCAATCAGATCCGCAGACTACGACACCGACCCCGGCGCGCGTCCACTCCCGGCGACCGTGGCGAACACCACGGCCGGGTAGGGTACGGCCGTCCGAACCGAGCGACACCCCGCAGTACCCAGGAGGGCACCATGGAGACCACCGAGGCGATCAAGGCCTTTTTCGACCGCTTCGACAAGGACGGCGACGGCAAGATCACCCCGGCCGAGTACGCTCTGGCCGCCAACGAGATGGGCGACCACGACGTCACCATCTCGATGGCCGAGGCGCTGATCCACAGCATGGACACCAACCACGACGGCGTCCTGACCTTCGAGGAGTTCCTGGCCGCCCGCCGACGCTGAGCCCGTGCCGACGGGGCCGGTCGCCGTACCGGCGGCGCCGGCCCCGTCCGGAGGTCCCGCGGACGCCCCCGCGCCGCTCCTCCTACTTCTCCTTCCCCTTCTCCACCGGGAACACCCGGCGCACCACCCGCTCCGCGGCCCCGCCGTCGTCCCAGACGCAGAACTTCGCCCGGAAGTCGGCCCGCGCCGCCGGCTCGGGGTCGCCCGCCAGCAGCGCCCGCGCCAGCCCGTCCGCGTCCACCGTGACCGCGCCCGGCGGCTCCGCGAACAGGTCGAAGTAGACGCCGCGTTCCCGCTGGTACTCCTCCCAGTCCGGGGCGAAGACCACCACCGGCCGGTCCAGCACCGCGTAGTCGAACATCATCGACGAGTAGTCCGTCACCAGCACGTCCGCCGCGAGGTAGAGGTCCTCGACGGTCGGGTGCGCCGAGACGTCCACGATCCGTGCCGACTCCGCACCGGCCGCCGTCAGGTCGCCCGGGCCGTCCGCGTGGAAGTAGTGGGTGCGCACCAGCAGTGTGAAGTCCGGGCCCAGCCGCCGGGCCAGCTCCGCCACGTCGAGCAGCGGCACGTAGCCGCCCTTGCTGCCGCGGTGGGTCGGCGCGTACAGCACCGCCCGGGTGTCCGGCCGCAGCCCGAGCAGCTCGCGCATCGCCCGGACCTCGTCCGAAGTGGCGTTCGCCAGCCGGTCGTTGCGCGGGTAGCCGGTGTCCAGCATCTCGTACCGGCCGGGGAAGGCGCGGGCGAAGTGCCCGCTGGTGTGCGGGTTGGGGGAGACCAGGAAGTCCCAGCGGTCGACGGCCTCCTGGAGCAGGTCGAAGTCCATCCCCTCGGCCGCCGCCGGATGGTCGCGCAGGTCCATGCCCATCGCCTTGAGCGGGGTGCCGTGCTGGGTCTGGACGTGCACCGTGCCCGCCCGCTTCGTCATGGTGCGGGGGAAGTTGACGTTGTTGACGAAGTACTTGGCGGTCGCCATCGCCCTGAGGTAGGCGGGGGTGTTGACGATCACGTACGGCACCCCGGGCGGCAGCGTGGCGGCCTGGGCGCGGTTCTCCACCACCCACACGCCCCGCACCCGCGGGGCGAGTTCCTTCGCCTTCTCGTAGATCGCCGCCGGGCTGCACGCGTAACCCCGGTGCCAGTACGCGGCGTAGACCGCGAGGTGCTGGTCCAGCGGCAGCCGGCGGAACGCGTTGTACGCGGTGAACCGGGCGCCGCTGCGCATCCCCTTCTTCACCGCGGGTGCCACCGCCCGTGCCCCGCGCTTGAGTTCGCGCGGCAGCCGGCCGGTGCGGCGCAGCTCGGCGTACGCGATCCGGGCGCCGCGGGCGGCCAGCCGGTACTGCACGCCGCGCACCCCGCCGGGGAAGCGGTAGCCGGCCGGGCGGTGGCGGTCGAAGTGCCGGGCGATCCGCTGGAAGAAGTCCTTGCGCAGGTCGGTGGGGACCAGCCCGGGGGTGTCGTAGACGTTCAGGGCCTGGCGGACGGTCCGGTCGAAGACCAGGGTGCGCAGCGAGTCCGGGACGGGCCGGCCGGGGCGGTCCGGGCGGTCCAGGAAGGCGAAGATCGCGTCGTACTGGGCGAACACGTCGGCGTGCTTGGGGGAGGCGGTGGCGGTGATCGCGCCGTCCCGGCCGCGCCGGTAGAAGTAGCAGGGGCGGTCCAGGTAGCGCAGCCGCCCGGCGGCCAGCAGCGCCGGGTAGGTGACCGAGATGTCCTCGTAGTAGCCGCGGCCGAAGGAGACGCCGAGGCCGTCCAGGAACGCGCGGCGGAACAGCTTGTTCCACACCGACATCACGGTCTGGAACAGCGCCGGGTGCTCGGCCAGGGTGCAGCCCTCGACCAGCGGGGAGTCGGCCAGCACGTGGCGCCAGGGGTTGGGCTCCGTCCCGCCGTCCGGGTAGACGTGGGTGAAGCCGGTGAGCAGCACGTCGGCCGGGGTCTCCCGGAGACGCTCCCGCGCCAGCTCGTCCAGCAGCGTGCCGACCGTTCCCTCGGGCACCCAGTCGTCGCTGTCCACGAACCAGACGTACTCGCCGCGGGCCTGCGGCAGGGCGGCGGTGCGGGCGCCGCCGAGGCCCTGGTTCTCGGTGAGGTGCAGCACCCGCAGCCGGCTGTCGCGGGCCGCGTAGGCGTCCAGGATCGCGCCGGAGCCGTCGGGGGAGAGGTCGTCGACCGCGATCACCTCGAAACGGGTCTCGGCGGCGGGGACGTCGCCGAGGATCGAGTCGAGGCAGCGCGGGAGGTACCGCTCCACGCCGTGGACCGGGAGCACGATGCTGAGGAGGAGGGACACGCTGGCCGAGTGTACCGATCCACCGGGCGCGACCTGCGCGGACGTCCGGTGCGGGCCTTCCGGGGCCTTGCGGCCCTTGGGGGGCCTGGGCGGCGGTGGCGGCGGCGCGGCTGTGGCGGGGGCTGCGGGGTGTCCGGGAAGGGTGTCCGTGAAAGCCGTCCGTGGCGGACAAGCCGTCCGTGGCGGACCCGGAACCGCCGGTGCCGGGCCCCTCGCGGGGCGGCACCGGCAGTCAGGTGGCGATCCGGCCGACCCTCGACGGCCGACCGCCGGTCCGGGCACCGCGCGAGCCTGGCCACCGCAGCGTCGAGGCGGCCGGGCAGTGGCTCGCGGGAGCCGGAGTTCTTCATCACTCGAACACACGCTTGAGTGCGGTGCGGGGCACTGGCGTGTGCATCCGATATTGCTTGGAGGTTCGGCGGGAGTCAATCCCTCGAATGTGTTCACTTCCTGAAGTCGGTCGGTCACGGTGTCATCGGGGTCCGCGCTCGGACGGGTCATGCCCGGGCGGGCCGTGCCCGATGGGCCGGTCGGTGATCGCTTTGTCGATGTGGCGGCTGTCCCCTTAATAGGGGGACGCGGGCGGGGAGCGGGCGGGAAGCGGTCGGTGCGGGCGGTCGGCGCCGGCGGTGCCGGCGGTGCGTGGGCGGGGTGCCGCCGGGGCGCCGCTCTGCGCCGGGCGCGCGTCATGCGCAGGGTTGCCGCACTCGCGCCCGCCCGCCCTGGTGACGGATGGCCGGTCGTGCACCATCATTGATGCCTAGTCGTGACCGGCCGGGCGGCCCCTGGTGCTTCGTCAGTTGACGCCGCACGATACGGTGGCACAACACCAAGGACGGTTGCGCGAAGGCCGTCCTTCACGGATAGTCTTCGCCTCACGGCCCTGGCGCCTCGTAGGGGTGGGAAAAACTGATGGAACACATGCAAGTGCGGACTCGGCCCCGCGTGCCGGCGATCCAGTGCGGTGTCGGCACGACCGGCCGCCGGATCGACCGACACCTGGCCGTGCTCGGCGCGCCCGCACTCCCGGCGGTGGACACCGCCGAGGCGCTCGGGTTGATAAGGGAGCTCACGCCGCGCGGCGCCGAGGCCCCGACGACCCGTCGTCGCCACACCAGGATCTCGCTGCTGACGCCGCTGCGTCGGCTGCGGCGGAGCCTTTTCGGCGGGCGCGGCTAGTCCGACCGGTGCGGCACGGGTCCCTCCCCGCCGCCCGGTCGGAACCGACCCGGTGGACCGTCCGGTCCGCCGGGTCTTCAGTGTGTCCGGACGGCGTCCGGGCGGTGCCCGGGGGAGCGTCGCGGCCGTCCGGGGTGATGTGGTCTGAACCTTTCAGCCTATGCGAGTTTGCCCGCCCGGCACGGCCAGACGGCGAGGGAGTACGCCCGGCCCGCTGACCTGGGACAGGATGGCGCCATGGCGGACAACAACCACTCCACCCAGACCGGCTCGTTCCCGACCACCACCTTCCAGAGCAGCACCTTCGAGATCACCACCGGCTCCCGCGAGGTCGCGCTCGACATCACCGACCGCTGCGTCGAGTTCCTCGACGAACGGGCCACCGGGCGCGACGGCCTGCTCAACATCTTCGTCCCGCACGCCACCGCGGGGATCGCGGTACTGGAGACCGGTTCGGGCAGCGACGACGACTTCCTCGCCACCCTGCGCGACCTGCTCCCGGCCGACGACCGCTGGCGCCACCGGCACGGCAGCCCGGGCCACGGCCGGGACCACGTGGTGCCCGGACTGGTCGCCCCGCACGCGACCCTGCCGGTGCTCGGCGGTCAACTGGCCCTCGGCGTCTGGCAGTCGGTGGTCCTGGTCGACACCAACGGGGACAACCCGCGCCGGACCGTCCGGCTGTCCTTCCTCGGCTGACGCGCGGGAACGGCGGGCGCTCCGGCGGGCGGCGGTCCGGCGGGTGGCCTCGGCGGACCCGGTGGCTCAGCGGACGTGCGCGGCCACCGCGGCGAGGTAGCGCTCGATCGCCAGGTGCTGGCAGAGCAGGGCCACCGGCCGGCCGAGCCTGGCGTACCAGGCGGACAGCCGGGAGAACGCGGTGACCTCGAACCACACCTCGCCGCCGGCGTCCATCGACACCAGGAACGCCTCCTCGCCGCACTCCGGGTGCCCGGGGAGGGTGCCGTACCCGAAGCCGATCCGGTCCGGCTCCTCCGCCGTCCACACCACCCGGCAGGGGATCACCAGCCGGGGCCACCGGCTCCCCGGCAGGTTCAGCCGCAGCAGCACCGTCCCGCCCTCCCGGGCCGGGCCGGCCGGGTGCACCGCGAAGCCGGTGCCCAACTGGCTGCCCCAGCCGAGCACGTAGCGCCCGGCCCGCTCCAGCACCTCCGGCCCGTGCCCCAGGTGGACCCGCCGCCGCAGGTGGGCGTAGCCGTCCGGGAGCCGCCCGCCCCCGTCCCGGGTGGCACCCACCTCGGGGTACGACGGGGTGGTGGCGCGGGCGGCGAGCAGGCGTCGGTGCAGGTCGGTGGGCATGCCGGCCACGGTAACCGCCAGGTGGGAGGGGGCCGTCGGCGGGGCGGGGGCGTACCTCTGGCGGGCTTCGGCGGACAGGTTCCAGCGGACAGGTTTCAGCGAACGAACTTCAGCGAACGAACTTCAGCGAACAGAGTTCAGACGACAGCTTTCAGCGAACGTTTTCTGACATCTGTTCGCTGCTGGCGAGGCGGGGCGGGGGAGAGAGGGGCGGGCGGCGGCCCGGTCACCTGCGGCGTGTTGCGGCAGGGCGGCGGCGCGGAGTAGGAAGTCGGTATGAGCGACACCGGTACGAACCAGGAAGCGGGCGTCTGCGAACTCGCGCCCGACGGCGGAGCGGAGGCGGCGCTGCGGCACGACCCGCGGGCGGCCGGGCCGCGCGCCGACTGCGTCCTGTGCGGCGAGCCGACCGAACTGCCCGCCGACCAGCCGGGCAGCACCCTCTGCCCGGTGTGCGCCTGGCAGCAGGCGCAGCGGATCGCCTGCTCGGGCTGAACCTCCGAACCCGGGTCCGGGGGTTCAGGCCCTACGCGTCCTCCCGCCCGGCCAGCGCCAGGGTCGAGCCGTGCCGCCCCTTGCGGACCAGCAACTGGGCGGGGATGCGGCTGCGCAGGTCGGCGACGTGGCTGACGATGCCGACCGCGCGGTCCCGCTCGCGCAGTCCGTCCAGGACGTCCATGACCTCCTCCAGGGCGTGCTCGTCGAGGGTGCCGAAGCCCTCGTCGATGAAGAGGGTGTCCAGCGGCATGCCGCCCGCCTCGTCGGTGACCACGTCGGCGAGGCCCAGGGCGAGGGAGAGCGAGGCGAAGAAGCTCTCGCCGCCGGAGAGGGTCGCGGTGTCCCGCTCGGTGCCCGTCCAGGCGTCGACCACCCGCAGGGCCAGGCCCGAGCGCTTGGTCCCGGTGCCCCGGTCGTCGCTGTGCACCAGGGTGTAGCGCCCGCCGGACATCCGGACCAGCCGGTCGCTGGCCGCCGCCGCGACCTGCTCCAGCCGGGCCGCCAGGACGTACGACTCCAGGCGCATCCGCAGCCGGTTGTCGGTCGAGGTGCCGGCCGCGAGCGCGGCGAGCCGGTTGATCCGCCCGTACCTGTCCAGTGCCGGGGCCAGTTCGGCGGCGAGCCCGGTCAGCTGCCGCCCGATCGCGGCCAGTGCCCCGCAGCGCTCGCGGGCGGCCGCGTGGGCGGCGTGCGCCCGGCCGAGCCGGTCGGTCGCG